>JBBRTR010000023.1:0-27563 GCA_038244215.1 Bacteroidales bacterium | reverse complement strand
GATGAAAATATATACCTGACAGGAATAAAAGTATCTGAACTTGAAAAGCAAAAATTGAATATAGTAAAGAATGATTTTCATGGAGAGTGGAATTATATAATTTCACCAAACTTGTAAACTTTATTTATTGACAGCTCCTAACTACAAAGATTCTGAAAATTGATTTGAATCGCGACCCAAATATAATTTGGGTCGCTTTTTTTTATGAGTAAGAGTTTTGAAAACCGATGAATTATGTAACTTTTTTTAAATATTGTGTAACAGTTCCTACGAACAATTTGATCAATTTTGTAAGTTGCATTTTAATATTAGAAAAACTACCATTTATGAGTCTCAAACTAAAAAGATTTAAAGCTCTTTTCATTATTGTCGGTATTATTGTGATTATACTGGTGCTTGTTATTTCAGTTATTTCACCGGTTACAAAGCACTTTATTGAAAAAAATGATACCAAATTTATTGGAAGGGAAATCACCATTAGTCGAGCTTATGTTAACCCTTTAACCGGCTTTGTGCAATTCAGCAATATTAAAATATTTGAACCAAAAAGTGATACAGTATTTTTTTCAGCAAGGAAATTGAACTTTCATATCTCTCTGCTCAAATTACTTTCTAAAACTGTTGAATTATCAGATATTACACTCATTCAACCAGTTGGAATGGTCATTCAAAAGAATATGAACTTCAATTTTGACGATATTTTAAAAAAATTCAAAACGAATAAAACTCCTTCCACGTATCGCTTTAATTTACTCCAGCTAAAAGTTATTAACGGCGAAATCCATTACCGCGAAAATCAATTTCCAATAAATTATTTTATCAAAAATATAAATATTGAAAGTCCCGGCAAACGGTGGGACAAGGATACAGTGAATGCTAATTTTTCATTTAAATCGGGTTTAAAAACGGGTGAAATGAAAGCAAATATCGGAATAAACATGAAGACCATGAATTATCAGTTAGATGCTGAGGTTCATAAATATAATTTGGCTTTTTTAGAACCATACTTGAAAGATATTGTTGGCTCTTGCAGTGTATCAGCAATCCTGGATATAGATATTCACTCGAAAGGAAAGCTTTCCGAACAGAATAATGTTACAAATTCAGGAAAAATTACTATTTCTGATTTACATTTTGGGAAAGATTCTACTGAAAATTATGCATCATTCGATAAATTGGTGATTGCAATAAAGGAAATGAGCCCAAAGAAATTCGTTTATAATTACGATTCAATTTTACTTAGTCATTTGTATTTCAAATACGAGCAATATGATAAATTGAATAATTTGGAAACCATATTTGGAAAGAACGGTATCAAAATTACAAAAGCACAAGCGGATACTTCTAAATTCAATGTTTTACTAAAATTAAATGAATACTTGAAAGCTCTTTCGAAGAATCTTGCTAAAAGCGATTATAAAGTTGGCCGTATTGCTATTAATCAAGCTAAAATACAATACAATGATTACTCGTTAAGTGAGAAAATTGCTTTTGAATTAAATCCTTTGAATTTGCATGCAGACTCCATTGACAAAACACACAAACTGATAAACATAAAGTTGAATTCAGGTATTGAGCCGTCTGGAAGTTTATCAATAGATTTGGGAATTCAACCGAAAGGAAACTCCGATTTTGATTTAGATTTAAGTCTTCGACAAATTCCTGTTTCACTTGTTAATCCATTTTTAATGAAATTTACATCTTATCCATTGGATAGAGGAACGTATGAATTTACCGGAAAATTGAGAGTTAGAAATGGCATAATAAACAGCAATAATCATTTATATTTAATCGATCCACATCTTGGTATGCAGAGGTTGAATAAGGATGAAAGTGTTTTACCCATGAAATTAGCTATGGCAATAGTTCAAAAAAATGGGAATGTACTTGATTTCAAAATTCCAATAACAGGAAGTTTAAAACATCCAAAATTTAAGTTCAACAAGATTATTCCCGGATTGATTGCCAACATATTCATTAAAGATCCAAAACCCAACCAAGTACTGACTATTCGAAAAAAAGAGTTCAAGCCTGAAAAATCCCTTTCCTTAAAATGGGAAATGCGACAATCTGAACTTGGAAAAAATCAAAAACAATTTATCCAAAAGTTAGGAAAATTTTTAAAGAAAAATCCAGGTATAATAATTAGTGTTGAACCTTATCAATACGCTATTAAAGAACAAGAATACATATTACTTTTTGAAGCCAAAAAGAAATTCTTTTTAGAGACTCAACATAAAAAAAGTGCAATTTTAAGCGATGCTGATTCAGTGTTTATTGAAGATATGTCTATCCGCAATTCAGGGTTTATTCATTATTTAAATAGCCAGAAAAACAGTGCTTTGGAATTTTCAATTCAGGCAAAATGTGCATTGCTCATTCATCCAACTTTTGTAAATGCAAAGTTTGAAAAATTGAACCGGGATAGAAAAACTAATTTTCTGGAATATTTCAAGGAGAATAAATTACTTAATCAAATAAAAATCAAAGAACCCAAAAACCTGATTCCACACAACGGTTTTTCATTCTACAAGATAATCTACAATGGAGAATTTCCACCTAAGCTTATAGATTACAACCTAAAAATGAATGATTAAGACAAAAATACTTCCTGTAAAAAGAGCTTACGTTTTAAATTAAACATTTGTAATATAGACTATGTTAATGAATTGTAAATGAAACAATTTTGCTTAACTTTTTGAAGGAGTTGTCTCGCTTTTTATTTGAACCGCTTATAATTCGTAGATTTTTATGTAAGTTTGCATTTAAATAGCAGGCTGGTTTGTCGCTTTTCCAATGGAATGGAGGAAAGTCCGGGCAACGCAGAGCACCATATTTCCTAACGGGAAGCTGTTTGTGAAAGCAGAGTAACGTAACAGAAAATAACCGTCACGCCAGAAATGTCGTGATAAGGGTGAAAAAGTGAGGTAAGAGCTCACAGACTTGTATGGCAACATGCAGGTGGTACGTCTTATGGGTTGCAAAATCATGTATACCGACGCAGTAGGGTTGCTCGCCCGATGTCGGGGGGTAGATTGCTAAAGGCAGGTGGTGACGCCTGTTCGAGATAAATGACAGACGCATTGTGCAAACAATGAACAGAACCCGGCTTACAGGCCTGCTATTTTTTTTCTGAAATTATTAATCCCATACATATTTCAATTCTTCATTATGTCAAAACTGATAGCTTTTTTCAAAAGGATCTATACTTTTATGCGCTACGACATTTGGAGAATAACCGAAAATGAACTCTCCGAGACAAGACGTTTCATCTATAGGCTTGTAAAAACACTTGTTTTAGCTATTCGTGGTTTTATCGATGACAAATTAAATATACGGGCTTCAGCTCTGACTTATTCTATACTATTCGCCATTGTTCCTACTTTTGCCATTGTAATTGCGATTGCCAAAGGTTTCGGTGTCGAAAGTTTTATTGAGAGTTCACTTGAAGGGAGTTATATCGATAAAATCAATATGATTCCAAAAGTGATGGAATTTGTAGAACGCTATTTACAATCGACTCAGGGCGGAATTTTCATTGGTGTCGGTATTGCAATTCTGTTCTGGTCTGTTATGAATTTTTTCATGCAAGTAGAAAATGCTTTCAATAGTATCTGGCAGGTAAAAAAATCACGTTCACCGATTCAACAATTCACCACTTACTTTTCAACTCTTTTAATTATCCCATTGCTTATCGTTTTATCCAGTGGTTTTTCAATTTTTGTTAGCTCTGCTTTAAAACAATCTTTTGTATATGATGTTCTGAGTCCTTTATTACGTTTCGGAGTTAAATTCATTCCGTATTTTTTAAGTTGGATTATTTTTACTATAATGTATATAATAATACCGAATACCCGAGTAAAGTTTATTAATGCATTGATTGCAGGCGTAGTAGCAGGTACTGCATTTCAAGCATTTCAAATGCTCTATATTAACGGACAGGTTTATTTATCACGTTATAATGTAGTTTATGGAGGCTTTGCTGCTATTCCCTTACTTTTATTGTGGTTACAAATTTCCTGTCTGATAGTCTTGCTGGGTGCTGAAATATCGTATGCTTCACAAAATATTAAAAATTTTTCATATGAAGTTGATTCAAAAAATATAAGTAATCGGTATAAGAATTTTCTGACACTTTTCATTACTTATATCATCGTAAAACAGTTCGAAAATCAAAAACCTCCTTTGTCTTCCGAACAAATTTCGAAAGAATTTACATTTCCCGAGCGTATTGTGAATCAAATTCTGGCTAATCTGGTAGAAGTATCAGTTTTAATTGAAGTTTACAACGAAAAACTGAAAATAAAAACCTTTCAACCTGCCATCGATATTAATCAACTCACTGTAAATCTGCTGTTCACAAAACTTGATAATAAAGGGTCAGAATTATTTCTGACAACTAAAAATGAGTTATTGGATTCGTTTTGGCAGAAAACACTCGACATAAAACAACGTTCGGATGAACATACTGAGAGGATACTGATAAAGGATATTTAGCAAAAAAAAGACTTAGCAAAATGCTAAGTCTTTTTTGTCGGGGTAGCGGGATTCGAACCCACGACCCTCCCGTCCTAAAACGGGATATGCAAACCGGACTGTACTATTCAAAATTTTGCTTAGAGTTCATGTATCATTTTCGCAATTCTTTCGTGACTTTTCCAAGCTTTGATTTCATATTGGCGTCGAATCGCTTCTGAACGAGTTGTATATTCCTCAATCCATTCTAATTTCCATGGCATTCCTGACTTTGTAGCTTTACTACGACCGGAATTATGTCTGATGAGTCTGTCTTGTAAATTAGCAGTTGAACCAATATAATATTTACCTGTTTTTTCTGAATAGAGGATGTAAATGTAGAACATGTTTGATAGTAAAAATGTATAGAAATGTGTACATCTTGTTCAAATAAAAAAAACAGCCACATACATTTTACTGTAAGTGGCTGATTTTAAGTCGGGGTAGCGGGATTCGAACCCACGACCCCCTGCTCCCAAAGCAGGTGCGCTAACCGGACTGCGCTACACCCCGAAAATATAATAGTGTAATAATAATTCAAAACAAATAGCGGGATTTGAACCCCGACCCTTCCGCCCTAGCGGAATGCGCTAACCGGACTGCGCTACACCCCGAAATTTGTTTTTTATTTTTCAGAAAATAATCTTTTCGACCTCCTGCTCCCAAAGCAGGAGCTTCAATAGAATCAAATGTATTTCATTTCTGAAAAGCGAGTGCAAAGATACGTTCTTTTTCCGATTATACAAACTATTTATAGTATTTTTGTCAGAAAAAAATTCCTCTCAGTTTTTGCTCAATCTCAAATAACTGACAGTTAAAAACTTAATAATGGCAGGTATTTATATTCATATTCCATTTTGCAAAAGAAGATGTACGTATTGTGACTTTTATACTGAAGTTGCAACCAAACTTATACCTGATTTGATTCGTAGTATTACAAAAGAAATTGACGTCCGAAAGGATTATCTTGGGAAAAAGCTGATAAAAACTATTTACTTCGGGGGAGGAACACCCAGTGTTTTAAATAAAGAACAATTTTCAGAAATTTTTGAAAAGATTTATGATATTTTTCAAGTTGATCAGAATGCAGAAATAACATTCGAGGCAAATCCTGACGATTTATCACTCTCATTTTTAGAATCCATCAAGTCTTTACCATTTAATCGCATAAGCATTGGAATTCAATCTTTTGAAGATACTGATTTAAAACGAATCAACCGAAGACATACAGCAAAGCAGGCGATTGAGGCTGTAAAAAATGTTCAAAATGCTGGTTTTAAAAATATTAGCATTGATTTGATTTATGGATTGCCAAATCAGAGTCTGGAAAATTGGATGCAGCAACTTGATATTGCATTCAGTCTTGGAGTTCAACATATTTCGGCATACGGATTAACTTACGAGGAAGGAACTGTTCTTTGGAACCAACGCGAAAATGGAGAAATTCAGCAGGTTGATGACGACACAATGAATGCAATGTATTTATTATTGAGAAGTTATTGTGAGAAATATGGATTTGAAGCTTATGAAATATCCAATTTTGCCCTTCCCGGATATCGATCACAACATAATACATCTTATTGGAAGCAAGAGTCCTATTTGGGATTAGGTCCTTCGGCACATTCGTATGATTTGAAATCCAGACAATGGAATATTGCTTCTATTTCAGATTACATAAAATTAATTTCAACTGATTCCGTTTTTTATGAAAAGGAAGAATTATCACTTAATGATCAATATAATGATTATGTAATGGTTTCATTGCGAACAAGTGATGGCTTGAATTTTTCAAAATTAGACCAATATTTCGGATCTGAATTCTCAGATTACTTCTTAAATAACATAAAAGCTTATTTAGATACTGAAAAAGTAGTCAAATCGAATGATATATTTACACTTACACCGCAAGGTATTCAAATTTCTAATCAAATTTTAATTAATCTTATAAAGGTTTAGTTCTAAAAAATAACTACTTTTGTAGCTCAAAAATTAAATTGAAAATGGATAATGTGAAACCAAAAAATAGTCTGCGTTCTAAATTCTTACGTTATTTCTGGGGCTTATTTGTATTGGGAATAATAAGCATTTCTTTAATTTTCATATTTATCAATATTGGATGGATTGGTTATCTGCCTCCGGTAGATGAATTACAGAATCCGAAAAATAAATATGCTACCGAGGTATATTCTTCTGATTTACAACTACTCGGCCGCTATTTTTACAGCAAAGAAAACCGGGTTGGTGTTCATTACAATGACATATCGGCTAATGTAGTCAACGCTTTGGTTGCTACTGAAGATGCACGTTTTTATGATCATTCAGGTATTGACGGAAGAGCTTTAACCCGCGTTATTGTAAAAACTGGAATTTTGCATCTTAAAAATTCGGGCGGTGGCAGTACAATTACCCAACAATTAGCAAAACAGCTATATTCACCTCAGGCAGACAATTTTATAGAACGAATTTTTCAAAAACCAATTGAATGGGTTATTTCGGTAAAACTTGAAAAGTTGTATACCAAAGAAGAAATTGTGGCCATGTACCTCAATCAGTTCGACTTTCTGAACAATGCAGTCGGTATTAAATCGGCAGCACAAATATACTTCAGCACTTCACCTTCGCAACTCAAAATTGAACAGGCAGCCACATTGGTTGGCATGTGTAAAAATCCATCGTATTTTAATCCGGTACGCTATAATGAACGAACCCGTCTACGTAGAAACGTGGTTCTCAATCAAATGCGTAAAGCAGATTATATTAGCAATCTTCAGTTTGATTCTCTCAAAGCACTTCCGCTCACGCTTCGTTATCAAAAAGTTGACCATAAATTAGGACTGGCAGCCTATTTCAGAGAATATATACGCATTTTGCTTACAGCCAAAGAGCCCAACCGCAGTGAATATGCAAGTTGGCAACAACAAAAATTCGAAGACGATAAATGGCTTTGGGATAATAATCCGCTGTATGGATTTTGTAACAAAAATAAAAAACCGAATGGTTCACCTTACAATATTTATTCCGACGGTTTAAAAATTTATACCACCATTGATTCCCACATGCAGCGATATGCCGAAGAAGCAGTGGATGAACATATTCAAACTTTGCAAAAAACATTTTTCAGAGAAAAGAAAAACAGAAGTTACGCTCCATTTTCACGTAGTGTAAAAAAAGAAGATATTGATGCAATAATGAAACGTGCGATGAAGCAATCGGAACGTTATTTAAGAATGAAAGCAAATGGAGATTCCGAATCAGAAATTGAAGCTTCATTCAATAAAAAAATTGAAATGCAGGTATATAGCTACGATGGAGATAAAGACACGATATTGTCACCGCTCGATTCAATTCGTTACTATAAATATTTCCTCCGTTGTGGTTTTATGTCGATGGATCCACATAACGGTTATGTAAAAGCCTATGTCGGTGGACCGGATTTCAGTCATTTTCAGTACGATATGGTTAATTTAGGTCGTCGTCAAGTTGGATCGACAGTGAAACCATATCTTTACACACTTGCCATGGAAGAAGGAATGTGGCCCTGTGATCAGACTAAACTTCAACCGATTACTTTAATAGATGGAAACGGAAATCCCTGGACACCAAAAAATGCATCCAATAAAGATAAAATTGGACAAATGGTTACATTGCGCTGGGGTTTGGCAAATTCAAACAACTGGATATCTGCTTATTTAATGAGTTTATTTACACCAGATGCATTGGTCAAATTGATGCGTTCGTTTGGAATCAGAAGTCAACTCGATCCCGTAGTATCACTATGTTTAGGTCCATGTGAAATATCGGTTGGAGAAATGGTAGACGCGTATACTGCATTTCCAAATAAAGGAATACGTGTTGATCCCGTTTATGTTTCCAGAATTGAAGATGCTAACGGAACAGTAATTGGAACGTTTGCTCCACAAATGCACGAAATATTCAGTGAAACAACTGCTTACAAGATGGTTTACATGATGCGTGCTGTTGTTGATGGCGGAACGGGTGGAAGAATCAGAAGGAATTACGGACTCATGATGCCAATGGGTGGCAAAACGGGAACAACTCAGAACAATTCTGATGGTTGGTTTATGGGCTACACACCTTCTCTTGTTTCAGGTGTTTGGGTTGGTGGCGAAGATCGTTCTATTCACTTCGATAACATGAGCGAAGGACAAGGTGCAAGTATGGCATTACCAATCTGGGCATTGTATATGAAACGGGTTTTGGCCGATCCTGAACTCGGATATTCTGCTAACGAACAGTTTGATATCCCCAGTTCGTTTAATGCCAACGAAGGTTGTGCCGTAGATGTTACTGAATAATAAATAGTTGTAGTATTTAATTGTAAATTTACAAAAAAAAGCTTTTGGCCGTAAATGAAGTTAAACGATTCGTTTCGGTTTAACAAATCTGTTATTTTTGTACTCAGTTTTACATTCTCATTGTAATTTTATCAAAGTTCATTTGAAAAAAGTACTTATCATATCTATCGGTTTGTTGTGTCAGTTTTTTGCAATGGCGCAATTAAACACCGATCGTATTCTGGCTATTGGTCAGAATGCGTTGTATTTTGAAGATTATGTACTTTCCATCCAATATTTCAATCAAGTTATCAAAATAAAACCTTATCTGGCTGAACCTTACGTTTACAGAGCTATTGCAAAAATAGAATTGGGCGATTTTCAGGGTGCAGACGAAGATTGCTCAGAGGCTCTCGAGCGAAATCCATTTATGACTCAGGCTTATTATGCGAGAGGGTTCGCTCGTAGAAGTTTGCAGTATTATCCCGAGGCAATTGAAGACTTTACAAAAGCACTTGAATTTAGTCCCAATAATCTAAATCTGTTGATGAACAGAATGGATACGCGCGAAAGAAACAAGGATTACACTGGTGCAATGAGTGACCTTGATTTATATATGAAATTGAGCCCGAAAACGACGACTTTGTTGTATGAAAAAGGACGAATTCAGATGTCATTGAAAGATACTATCGGTGCAGTAGAAACCTTTAATCAGTTTGTAGAAAGGGATAGTACCAATAGCCAGAGTTGGAGTGCACGTGGATTAATGCGAATGCAAAAAAATGATATTAACGGAGCTTTAAGCGATTATAATCAAGCTATTAAACTAAAAACAACCTATTTTGGCGATTATATCAACCGTGGAATTCTAAATGTTCAGAAAAAGAATTACAAACAAGCACTTCTTGATTACAATTCGGCAATAAAAATGGACAATAAAAGCAGTCTGGCTTATTATAACCGTGGATTACTTCGCGCCAATTTAGGTGATAACAACAACGCATTGGCTGATTTAACTATTGTATTACAACTGGACACAGCCAACACTGAAGCCTTGTTGCGTAAAGCCATGTTGGAATCAACCATTGGAGATTATAAAAATTCAATTAAAGATTATAAGACGATTATTCAGAAATATCAGTATTTTGTTCCAGCTTATCTTGGAATTGCTGAAGCGGAAACAGCATTAGGAAATATAAAAAGTGCTTTCAGATATCGTCAGTTAGCTGATAATATTGAAAAAAATAAGGACTACATTGCTAGAAAGGAAAAAGAGAATATTAAAGCAGAAAATAAAATTGCGTCCACTTCTCAGGAAAATTATAGTCGTAAAAATACAAACCTTTTCAACCGTTTTGAGAATCAGGATAACACTCCAAGCAAAAGTGAAACGAAATACAATGATAACATGCGTGGCGCGGTACAGGATAATTACACTGATGTGGTGAATGAACGAAATTTTGTTTTGTCGTATTATGCAAAAACCGATGAAATTCGTAGAACAAATTTATATTATCCCACTCTGGAACAATATAATAACCGAAATAAATTAAATTCGGCTTTGAAAATTACGAATAATGAAATGCCATTGAGTGCCGAACTGATTAATGCTCACTTCGAACGGATTAATGAAATTTCTGCCAAAATAACAAATACAAATGATGCTGATATTTTCTTTAACCGTGCATTAGAATTTGCAATGGTTCAGGATTTTAGTAGTGCTATTGAAGATTTGAACAAAGCAATTGACTTACGATCTGATTTTATGCTTGCTTATTTCTGCCGAGCAAATATCCGTTACAAGCTGGTTGAATATACCAAAAACAACCAAAAGACCAGTGCAATAGTTGAAAGTGCGGTTGACAAAAATGGGATTAAAACAACGGCTAAACTTCCGGTTGATAAGCAGTTTTTGTTTGATGTTGATTTGATTATGCGGGATTATGACAAAGTTAATGAACTCAATCCTGACTTCTCGTTTGCTTATTACAATAAAGCCAATATACTTTGTACGCAAAAAGATTTTCTTACAGCAATTTCGAATTACACGAAAGCCATCCAGATTGATCCCGACTTTGCCGAAGCTTATTTCAATCGTGGATTGACTTATTTATTTATCGGTAATGATACCAAAGGACTGGCAGATTTAAGTAAAGCCGGAGAACTTGGAATTTACAAAGCTTATAATCTGTTGCAGAGGTTTAAGAAGTAAGTAGTAGGCAGTAAGTAGTAAGAAATTATAAGTAGGAAGTAGTTAGTAAGAAGTTACAGAGGACTAAGTATAAAAATACTAAACGAACGATTAACGATTATCAACTACAAACTACCAACTAACAACTACAAACTACAAACTACCAACTACAACTTTATCGCAAATTTCTTCAATCTGGCATCCAGCATCTGAGACGGGATAATTTGTTTAATACATTCAGCCACAGCATTTAATATTGCTTCCCGAACAAAATCAGGACGTATTACAACAGAAATTTCACGGGTAGCTTCCGGTCGAACAATTTCACGCAGGTTCAGTTTCTGTTTTTCACTCAATAAATCAATATGAAGTTCAGGAATCACTGTATAACCTCCATTTAAATCAACAATTTTTACCAAAGTATCAATACTTCCGGCTTCATAAGTTGATGAATGCTGTTGTTTTTCATTACAGAAATTAAATACCTGATTCCGCAGACAATGCCCTTCCTCAAGCACCCAAAGTCGATCCAAAGGCATATCAGAAGCTGAAAGTTCAGTTCGACTGTATATCGCTTCGTTAGGTGAAATATAAGCTACAAACTTTTCGTAATACAAGGGAACTTCCAGAATTTTCGGATCTTCGAGCGGTGTAGACAATATAGCCATATCGATTTCGGCAATTCGTAGTTTCTCAATAATAGTCGAAGTATGCATTTCGCTAATTTTCAATGAAATATTCGGATAAAGAACTTTAAATTTAGCAATAAATTTAGGCAATAAATAGGGCGCAATTGTAGGAATTATAGCCAGATTCAGTGAACCCGAAAGTAAATTCTTTTCCGATCGAACAGTTTCCTTCAATTGATTGGCCTGATAAATAATTACTTGCGCCTGTTCAATAATTTGCTGACCGATTTCGGTTACTTCAATTGGTTGACGCGAACGATCAAAAATTTTACAATCCAGCTCATCCTCCAATTTTTGAATCATGGCACTGAGAGTCGGTTGAGTCACGCCACACATTTCGGCAGCTCGCACAAAATGACGTGTTTTTTCCAACGCCAAAACATATTCTAATTGCTGTAAAGTCATATTTATAGTTTTTATCTATGCAAAGATAATGATTATTCATTAATACCTTATCATTTTCTAAAATAATATATGCTCTTAAATTTAATTATAAATTGTAAGTGATTAGTAGTAAAATACTTGTTTATCTTTGTGTAAAAATTATAGTTCAAGGAATCATGAATAAAAGGAATTTGTTTTTAGCCGCATTTCTTCTTGCCTTATCATTTACACAGGCTCAGTTACTCTGGAAAATCACCGGAAAAGGACTTAAGCATCCCTCCTATTTATTTGGCACACACCATCTTATTCCAATTCAGTTTTTAGATTCAGTTCCGGGCTTATACAAGGCGTTTAATGAATGTGACGTGGTTGTTGGTGAAATGGCAATGAATAATATCGACGCAACTGCAAAAATTCAGCAAGCAGCTATAATGCCAAATAAAACGAAAATCAGCGATTTAATAAAAGATACTACCAAATACAAAATGGTTGACAAAGAGCTAAAATCCGTTTTAAAATTTGGATTAAAGGAAGTTTCAATTATGAATCCGAATCTGATATTATCCATGTACGAAATAGCACTTTTCAAAAAAGCGACAGGTTATACCGATAATAATCAATCGGATTCTTATTTTCAATTAATTGCAACCGAAAAAGACAAAAAGGTAATTGGTTTGGAAACGGTCGACCAGCAAATCTCCATTTTATTTGGTAACGGTAGTTTACAACGTCAGGCTGATGTTCTGGTTGAAACAATTCTCAAGAAAGACAGTGCATTAAATGAAATAAAACATATAAACAGCTTATATAAAGCAGGTAAAATTGAAGAATTGGTAAATATATCAAGTCATCGAGGAGATATTATCGACATGACCGACGAAGAATATGCCGCATTGATTGATAATCGAAATGCTGCATGGGCAGAGAGATTACCGAAACTAATGCTGGATTCATCTTGCTTTATTGCAGTCGGAGCCATGCATTTAGGTGGAAAAAAAGGTTTGATCAAATTGCTTGAAAAGGAAGGATATAGAGTGACTCCTGTTTCAAATTAAACAATTCCCAATTTCCAATTATAAACATTGGAAATTGGGAATTAATCAATTGACATTAAAATAACTTTCTGTAAATGTGGCAATAAGGTGTTCCGTTTTTCTTTTCGTAATATGCCTGATGATAATCTTCAGCTTTCCAAAATTCTGGTGCAGGACGTAAAATTGTAGCAACTTTATACTTTTTGTCAGTTAGGATTTTGACATATTTCTCAGCTATTTTACGCTGATCTTCATTGGCATAAAAAACTACCGCACGATATTGATTTCCAATATCCGGTCCTTGTCCTCCAACCTGAGTAAAATCGTGGGTTTCATAATACAATTTTACCATATCTTCATACGTAGTTTTTTTCGGATCAAAAACCACTTCTGTTGTTTCAACATGGCCCGTTTCGCCGGTGCAAACTTCCTGATAGGTAGGGTTTTTAGTGTGTCCACCCATGTAACCAACTGTTGTAGAAATTACTCCGGGAGCTTTCATTAAATAATATTGTGTCCCCCAAAAACAACCCGAAGCAAAATAAGCAACTTCCTGACCTGATTTAAAAACTTTTTCAGGAATAAACTTCATGGAAATTGAATTTACACAATATCGGGTGTCTTTCTGCGTAAGGTGTTCACCTGTAAAAACATGACCTAGATGTGCTCCACAATTGGTACAAATGATTTCCGTACGACTTCCATCTGCATCCGTAACACGTTTCACAGCTCCCGGAATTTCATCATCAAAACTCGGCCAGCCACAATGTGCGTCAAATTTATCTTCAGAACGATATAAAGGCGCATCGCATCTCTTGCATACATAAGTTCCTTTTGCGGTCGTGTTTTCATATTCACCTGTAAAAGGCCGTTCTGTGGCTTTGTGCAAAATCACAGCTTGTTCTTCCGAAGTTAGTGGATTGTATTTCATAGTCTTAGTTTGTTGACTGCAAGCGCTTTGGCTAAACAGTAAAATTATTACAATTAATAAATTTGATAGAGTTGTTTTCATTTTCTAAAAAAAAGTTGAATTTACCTTTAAACAGAAGACATCAAAACTATGTTCGGCATTTTTACGAAAAACAACAAACGCCTCTGTAAAACAAAGGCGCTTCATAATTTATGTTAAGATGATTTATCTCAATCGGTTCAATGAGCGTACTAATGCTTCGTCTTTTCCTATTGAACGAAAAGCCAGTATATTCAATATAATATTTATAAGTGGAAAGGCCGTGGTAATCTTCAAATAATAATCTGTATGCAAATTCTGATCGGCAAACCAAATGTAGATGAATAACAAAACATAAAATCCGGCCATCAATACAATATTTATTACTGACAATCGAATCTGCATGATTCTCCTTTTATATAAAAATAGGGTTATCAGTGAAATAATAGGAACTAATGCTGAAATTGCCGTCAATCCCCACACATTAGATTGGAAAAGATTCCCGGTTTGTTGCATCAAATAAATTCCCCGATAATTCATCACATACTCCAGTCCGGCTGCTTTATTATAAAAGCCCACAAAAGGAGAAAAAAAAGTTATCCCCGATAAAATTACTATAAGTAATAAATATACAGTTTGAATGCGTTGTATCATAAATAATTATTTTTTCCACTGTGCATCACGCACAGCATAAATTCGTTCAATAATTTCCACCACTTTCAGTCCTTCAAGTACATTGGTGGTAATTGTACCTTTGTCTTTCAACTTAGCAACTACATTTTCAATCACATAATGATGATTCTGAGCCGAACCTTTGTATAAACCATAATCGTTAGGCGGATTAGATGGTGCCAACTCCGGCATTTCATAATCTTTTATGTGACAATACGTTACTTCATTCATATATTGGCCGGCCACTTTAACAGTTCCTTTTGCACCGATAATGGTAATACTGCTTTCCATGTTCGTATCCCAAATCGAAGTTGAATAATTCATACTTCCCATTCCGCCATTAATAAAATCGAAAGTAACAACGCCGCTATCTTCAAAATCAGTCAAATCCTTGTGATTAAAATCGGCAAAATTTCCACGAATATTCTGAACATCGCCAAATAACCAGTACATTATATCAATAAAGTGCGAAAACTGTGTGAACAATGTTCCACCGTCTAACTTAGCATCTCCATGCCAGTTCCCTTTTTTGTAATAACGGTCATCACGATTCCAATAACAATCTAGTTTTACCATGAAAATATCACCCAAGATGTTATTATCAACCAATCCTTTCAACCAAACCGAAGGTGGCGAATAACGGTTCTGCATAACACTAAAAACATGTTTTGACATTTCCAACGATTTGAAAAGTATCTTTTCAGCATCCACTTTAGTCAAAGCAATCGGCTTTTCTAACACGACATGTTTTTTTGCCTGAAGAGCTTTTATTGCATACTCAGCATGATAGCCATTTGGAGTACAGATATTTACAACATCAATTTCCAGATCAGCTGCTAACAAATCATCAATACTGGTAAAATAGGCTTCAGTAATCTCATCCAACCCAAGTTTTTCTTTTGGAAGTACATCACAAACAGCAACCAATTTGGAATCAGGATCTCTTCTAATCATCTCAGCATGTCGCTTACCAATATGCCCCTGACCTATAACGGCGAATTTTATCATAATATAATTTTCAATTATTGTATTCTTTTTACCTCAGCACCATTTAATTGATACTCCTGTCCTGTTTCAGGACAAATAGCTTCTCCAGTTTCATTAAACTTCAATTTATGACCATTTTCGCTTACCCAACCGATTTGTCTGGCAGGATTACCAACTACTAAAGCAAAGGCTTTCACCGGTTTAGTAATAACTGCCCCTGCACCGATTAGAGCATATTCACCTATTTCGTTTCCACAAACCACAGTTGCATTTGCTCCGATACTTGCTCCTTTTCGAACCAAAGTTTGAACATATTCATTTTTGCGGTTCACATGACTGCGTGGATTAATTACATTGGTAAAAACCATCGACGGTCCGAGAAAGACATCGTCTTCACAAATTACACCAGTGTAAACCGAAACATTATTTTGAATTTTTACATTCCGTCCCAGTTTAACACCCGGCGAAATTACTACATTTTGCCCGATATTGCAAGATTCTCCAATAAAACAACCCGACATAATATGCGAAAAATGCCATATTTTAGTGCCATTTCCAATTTCACAATTCGGATCAATTATAGTTGTTTCGTGAGCAAAGTATTCGTTCATTATAGTTGTTTGATTAAAAGCTGATTAGTTAATTAGAATTATCTCAAATTACGAAATCAAGCAAGAAATTCTAAGACAGAGCTAGTTATGTATTCCAGTTGTTCATCAGTTAATTCTGTATGCATTGGCAATGACATGACGCAAGAACTCAGTTTTTCTGCAACAGGGAAATCACCTACTTTATAACGTGAATCCTGATATGCTTTTTGCAAATGCAAAGGAACAGGATAATAAACCATTGCAGGAACTCCCTTGTCTGCTAAATGTTTAATCAATTCAGCACGATTCACATCAACCAATTTCAAGGTATATTGATGAAAAACATGCGTTGAAAATGCGGAGCGCGTTGGTATTGTTAATTTTTCGGATTGACTGAAAGCTTTATCATAAAAATCAGCTGCTTTTCTTCGAGCATCACAATAATCATCCAAAAATTTCAGTTTGACATCGAGAACAGCTGCCTGAATACTATCCAAACGCGAGTTAACTCCCACCATATCATGATGGTACCGAACCACCATACCGTGATTGGAAATAGCTCGCATTTTAGCTGCTAATTCATCGTTATTAGTAAAAATTGCTCCGCCATCGCCAAAACAACCTAAATTCTTAGAAGGGAAAAAGGAAGTACAACCAATATCGCCCATTGTTCCGGAGTGAAATTGCCGTCCATCAGAAAAAGTAAATTTTGAACCAATTGACTGACAGGCATCTTCCACAATAAACAGATTATGTTCTTTTGCTAACGCAATAATTCCTTCCATATCTGCATTCTGTCCGAATAAATGAACAGGAACAATTGCTTTTGTTTTGGGAGTAATAGCTTTTCGAACAGATTCGAGAGAAATATTGAAAGTATCAAAATCAACATCAACAACAACCGGAGTTAATCCGAGCATAGCCACAACTTCAGCTGTCGCAATAAACGTAAAAGTAGGGGTAATCACTTCATCTCCCGGTTTCAAACCCAAAGCCATTAAAGCAATTTGCAAAGCATCGGTTCCATTTCCAACAGGAATAACATGTTTTACATCCAGATAAGATTCCAGATTATGTTGAAAATCAGTTACTTTTCCACCTTTGATAAAAGTAGTTTTATCAATTACTTCCTGTATTCCGGCATCAACTTCAGTTTTAATTTTTTCGTATTGACTTTTCAAGTCAACCATTTGAATATTCATCATAAATAATATACTTTCCAAGGAAATGGTAGCAATAAATGTTTTTTTCGTATAATTTTCTATTTTTTCAAATCACTTTTGGACTTGTCTTTGTGTTCCAAAATAAATTCCACTTCCTGAGGTGAAACCCTTAAATTCGAAATATATGGAGAATTACTACTGGTTTTTAATTTTTGTTTACTAAGCTTTCCGTCTTTCAAATCATTGTAATCCAGAAAAACTTGAATATTATTTGCAATAATCGAATTGAAATGACTTAACCCAACAGTATAAGTCACTTCTGCGGTTGTTGGAAAAGTTCTGATATTCAGGTTTCCGGGACAATTGATTGAAGTTATCGGAATCTGAACCTTTTTTTCAGTAAATTGCTCAACAAATACTGTTGCTTTAGTATCGTTTGCAGAAAAGCGAACTGATTTTATAGGCTTTAATCTGCATATATAGCTAGTTGTATCACTGATATTTGAAGCTTTTAAAATTTCTGTACGAATCATTTTCAAAGATTCCAGGATCCGTTTCGGTCCAAAGACTGTCACCTGTGAAGGTTCCAACTGAATATTATTGCTAAAAATATGCTGATGAGCCAACTCAATTTTAGAAACGAGTGCAATAGGCAATGTTTTCGAACTGAGTTTTTCATATTGAATCAGAATTGAATCGGGATGAACTTCAAGAATTGTTGTGGTTGGTTGCAAATACCGGTTAATTCTGCCCGAAAGCTGATCTGAAGTAATTAAGATTTCACCCTTTTGAAAAAAAACGCGGCTTAAATCGATGGTTAATGGGTTGATGTGCGGTTTAGAATAACTTAACAACCTCATTCCCTGATCTTTTACACTTAGAAGAATCTTAGCTGGCGGAGTATTAGTAATGGCTACATAAGGTGGAACGCCAACATATCGAAGCGGAATTGCGATATTAGTTTCGCGCTCTTTACCCAAAGCATGAACAAACCAAAATGCGCTTGACAATGCAAGAAAAAGCAAAAAGCTTAAAATATCTTTTGATAAAAAGAATGATTTAAGCTTTTGCAAGTAATACCTGAGTAACTTTATGCCGCGATTGTCAGCCATAAGTCCCGTTTTATTTTGCCTGATTCTGAATATCTTCGGCTGTAGCAAAAACAGAGTTTTTATCTACTTTAATACGCACGTTATCAGCGATTTCAATAATAACTGTTGTTTCTTTGATGTCTTTGACTTTACCATACATACCGCCTGAAGTAACAACCGAATCACCCGATTTCATGGCTTCGCGTTGTTTTTTAATTTCCTTTTGACGTTTGCTTTGTGGACGAATCATAAAAAAGTAGAACACCACAAAAATCAATACCATCATTAAAATACCCGAGTAGTTACTCATACCACCAGCTGCAGGAGCGGTTGCCTGTAATAAAATGCTTAATAAATTCATATTTTTTTGTTTTTAAATTTTCTAATGCAAATATACTAGTTTTATTTCTTATTATCGGTAAACATCACTACTTTAATGAGTTTATTTTCTTTTTTCAACTCTCCGACAATATTATCAAGCACTCCGTTGATAAATGTACCGCTTTTGTCGGTGCTATACGTTTTAGCAATTTCTATATATTCATTCAAAGTTACATTAACCGGAATAGTCGGAAAATCAAGTAATTCGGCTAATGCCACCTGCATAATCACAATATCCATAAATGCAATCCGATCCAGTTCCCAGTTTTTAGTATTTTCGTCAATCATTTGGCGAAGTGAATCGCCTTTAGTCAAAACGCTGCGAATCAACTTAGTGGCAAATTCCGAATCTTCCTCATCTTTAAACATGGGTAAAAGTGGTTGCTCTACTCCATTTTCCGGGTCAAAACGTTTAATCGTTTTAATTATAAAACTGACTACTAATTCAATATCATCGGTCCAGTATATATTTTGATCCTGAATAGAATCGTCAAGATCTTCACTTTGAAGCATGATCTTCTTGAAAATTTTACGCCAAATATCCTTGTCGGCAGCATAATCTACTTCCGGAGAATTCATGTACGTAGTATAAAATTCGGAAGAAATTATTTCTTCAAAAAGAATCCTGATAATTTCTGAATCGTTCACCCACGACAGTTTATTCGCTTTGAGGTATTCGTTAAATTGCAAGTTTGTAGAAAGTTGAGCAACAAACGAGTTTTCTATAAAACGTGTATTGGGATGTAAATCTTCTTCGGAGGGTCGCAATCTGTTGCGTTTTGTTTCAATTTTATTAGCTGCGTATCTGGTAATTTCTATCGACAATTGTAACAGATGATAATACAGATCGTAGGTTTTCCCGATACTGTGAAACAATTCTTTTTCGGCGAGAGGCAACGATTTGCCATCGCTTTTATAATAGGAATATAAGATCTGAACAATCTTAATACGTAATAATGCTCGATTAATCATAAAATACAAAACGCTTTTTTATTTCGCTGCAAAGATAGTACTTTTTTGCTATTTTTAATTCAAAAAAAATGCACAATTCGTTTTTTGAATTGTGCATTGTATATTTTTAAACCAACCAGGGAAATCGAAAACAACTTTCATTGTATAAACAATAATCGGCAATTCCATTTACAGCTAAGGTTTTTACCGCTGCTGCTTCTGAAAGCAATTCTTTGGCAAATTCAAGCGTGGTGCCTGTTTTCACCCGATCATCAACCAATAAAATGCGTTTCCCCTTAAAATCAAAATCAATTTCTTCCAACAATTTGGGTTTATCGTATAACTTATTTTGCATGGCGTCACGCAAATTGAGTTTCAATAAATGATATTCACAACCCAAACGTTGATTAATCATGGCTGCAGGAATAATTCCTCCATTTGCAATTGCCACCACCATGTCAAAGGTTTCAGGAATTTCAATCGTTCTCACACGCTCCAACACTTCAACAAAAGGCTTTGTTTGCATTTCGGTTTATCGGTTTATCAGTTAATTAGTTAATCGGTTTAATGAAATCAGATTTTTGAAATTGATTTTAAAACAAAATAACCACCTACAATCTGAAGAATCATACCTGGAAATCCTAAACGAATGTCTTGCATAGCTGCCACAAAACTGCTTGTAAGTGCAAATTCGGCCAACATTCCAATTCCCTGATAGAAAAGAACAATCAAAAGTAAATTCTGAATATTGATTTGTTTGGTGCGTTGTGCCATATAACCGGCTGCAACGGCTAATAGTCCTGATTTAATCAGAATAATCGGTAACATTTCAGCTCCCGGCATTCCAAAAAGCAAGTTGTTAATAATTGGCGATGCAACAGCAGTAAGCAAACCTGTGAAAAATCCGTATTTGTAAGCGGCAATCAATGTAAAGAAATAAATTGGTAATAAAATCATTCCACCATTGGCCACCAAATGGCATAATTGTGGCAATAAAATATTTCCGGCTACAAATAAAGTTGCAAAAGCATAGGATTTAACTTCAACAGCTTTTAATGAATAAAGTTTGATAGTAGATTCCATATTATTAAAGTATTAAATGAATTAACGAAAAGTTATTTACAGATTTATATTTCAATTCTGAAAACGCTTTAATGACTTGCTTTGTTTGCAATGTCGCATTAAAACCAGAAATTAAAATTGTATTGCAAAAATAAGGTTTTTTATTTGTTTATTGCATCGAATCAACCTTTAAAATAAATAAATAGGGATAATCTATTGATAAAAAGGAAAATACAATTTAAATATCTTCAATTAAGTTGTTTTTTGAGAAAAATCAGATATTGTTTGAAATCTCATATCGTTAATAATAACTATTATATTTCATCGATTTAGTAATAAAAAGTCCTTTTTGTTTGATATATTCAAAAAAAATACAGAAATTTGGAGATTCAATTGAAATTCATAATTACTGATGTCCAATTAGAATTAGAGATTAGCATTTAAATTTGGTCAGGATAAAAATAAGAGCATTATGGAAGTAGAGAAAAAGAAATTTGAAATTGAAAAAAAGGACAACGAAATCATTTATTCAAAAGCCATTAAAGCAGGTAAACGTATTTATTACCTTGATGTAAAGAAAAGTCGTAATGAGGATTTATTTTTAGCAATTACTGAAAGTAAAAAGAAAGTAGTTGGATTTGATGAAGATGCACAGGTCACTTACGAAAAACATAAAATATTCTTATATAAAGAAGATTTCGCCAAGTTTATTGAAGGACTTAAAGATGTGGTAGGATTTATCAACCACGAACAAGGTGAAGCTCCTCAACGTGAATATAAAACAAGTGAACCAGTAGAATTGGAAGAATCGGTAGTTACCGAAGAAACCAAATCGAAGAGTTTTTTCGATAAGTTTAAATTTTAGTTTATAAAAGAACAAAGAACAAAGAACAAAGACATTTTAGACCGTCTTTGTTCTTTGTTCTTTGTTCTAAAATCAATAAAATAATGAAATCTTTCGCCAGTGATAATTATTCGGGTATTCATCCCGAAATTTTTGAAGCCATCCAACGTGCCAACACCCAACACCAGATTTCCTATGGTGACGATCAGTTTACAAAAGAAGCTAACCAACTTTTTAATGAGATTTTCGGTGAAGTTGAAGTTTTATACACATTCAACGGAACGGGAGCTAATGTAACTTGCCTGAAATGTTGCACTTTACCTTTTCAAGCAATCATTTGTTCGGAATATGCACACATTCTGGCAGATGAATGTGGGGCTCCAACACAAAGTACAGGTTGTTCCCTACTAGCTCTCAAAACTGATGACGGCAAAATTACTCCCGAAATGATTCAACCTTTGTTGGGAAGGATTGGAAACGTACACAACACACAGCCCAAAGTAATTTCAATCAGCCAGAGCACCGAATTAGGAACTGTTTATTCCATTGATGAACTGAAATCTTTATGTAATTTTGCTCATGCCAATGGAATGTATGTTCATTTGGACGGAGCCCGGATTTCGAATGCTGTTGCTGCATTAAAAGTTAGTTTGAAAAAAGCTACAGTTGATTGCGGAGTGGATATTATGAGTTTCGGTGGAACCAAAAACGGTTTAATGATTGGCGAAGCGGTTTTAATTTTCAATAATGAACTGAAAACTAATGCACCGTATTTTCACAAACAAACCGGACAACTTTTTTCAAAAAACCGATTTATTGCCGCACAGTTTACAGCCTTACTCAGTAATAATTTATGGTTGCGAATGGCTACTCATTCAAATAATATGGCTCATTTGCTTGCAAAAGGTATAACAGGATTACCGGGTGTAAAAATCAATAGAAGCGTTGATGCCAACGCGGTTTTTGTGATTATTCCCGAAAAAGCAATTCAAGCTTTGCGCGCTCAATATCCATTTTATGAATGGGATGCTCAAACTCATGAACAACGTTGGATGTGTTCGTTCGATACAACTGAAGAGGAAGTGAGAGGATTTATTGAAACTCTCAAAATGTTGTTGTAATATAAACCAATATTTTTGAAAGGACGTGTTAGAAATAACCCGTCCTTTTTTATTTTTTCTTCATTTAAAATTCAATTGAAACCACTTGAAAATGTCTTGATTTTCAACAAAAAACTCATCAAAAAACCGAATTTTAATCTATTTTATTTGACGTATATTTTTATTGCACACCCAGCCACTTAATGTGCAAAATATTAATTCAGTTTAACGCAAATACTTTTAGCGATACTTCTGGTCGACCAATTATTTATCTACTTTTGTGCTGTGAAAATCAATAAAAAAACAAGGCGCTAAAAATGCCGGATTTTTATTTCAAAAGTCATTTTTTTCAAAAATAAAAATTTGCATCAATTTGATTTATATTTTCTTCAACACTAAAAAATTCATTTCAACAATAATTATATAATTTCTAAAATGAGTAATTCAAATTTAGTAAAAACAGATGTTTTAATAATTGGAGGTGGACCTTCCGGTTTGGCAACTGCCATTCACCTAGCGGATACATTAAAGGAAAAAGGTTTAAATCACCGCATTTTACTTATAGAGAAAGGAAGTTCAATTGGAAGTCACATTTTATCGGGTGCAGTAATTAAAACTGATGTTTTCAAAAGCTTATTGCCTGATGTTGACTTTAGCGAAATTCCTTTCAATGCAAAAGTTGTAACAGATTCAACTGTTTTGCTCAGCGAAAACGGCTCATTTAAATTGCCGGTTCATGTACCATACATGAATAATGCAGGAAATTACACTGCATCTCTAGGACAGGTTTGCCGTTTTCTGGCTAAAAAAGCAGAAGAAAAAGGAGTTGAAATTTATACCGGATTTTCAGTTAGTGAAATACTTTATAAAGACGGAAAAGTAATTGGTGCTAAAACCATTGATACAGGTGTAGATCACCATGGAAATCAAATAGAAAATTTTCAACCCGGAACTGAGATTGAAGCAAAATTGACAATTTTTGCTGAAGGAACACGCGGTAGTCTGGCTAAACAAGTCATTGCAAAATATGATCTTGAGAAAGATAAAAACTGCCAGATTTATTCTCTGGGCGTAAAAGAATTATGGAGCGTGCCGGAAGGAAATATCAAACCCGGTGAAGTTTATCACACCATGGGTTATCCATTGAATCTGAAAGAATTTGGTGGTGGATTTGTTTATGGATTAAATGATAATAAAGTAGCTGTTGGTTTGGTAGTTGGACTTGAATATGAAGATCCTACTTTCGATGTTCACGATGCTTTTCAGGTTTGGAAAACAAATCCATTTATTTCTAAATTTCTGAAAGGTGGAAAACTGGTGGAATACGGAGCAAAAACACTCCCTGAAGGTGGTTATTATTCTATTCCAAAATTATATACCGATAATGCTATGATTGTTGGTGACAGCGCTGGTTTGATAACAATGCCTGCATTAAAAGGCGTTCATTTGGCAATAACTTCAGGCATGTTGGCTGCCAAAACTGCTGCTGAAGCTCTGAGCAAAAATGATTTTTCTGAAAAAACATTGAGTCAATACGAAGCTTTAATAAAAGATAGTGTTATCTACAAAGATATGTATCCCGTACGGAATTTCCGTCAGGGATTTTCCAAAGGTCTTATAATTGGAGCTCTTCATTTTGGAACTCAATTAATTACAGGCGGTGCCGGATTTTTCGGCAAATTGAAATCACATCCGGACAAAGATGCAACAAAGACATTAGCTGAATTTAAAGGAAAGCCGTTTAAAGAACGATTCAAAGGAAAACTGGAATTTGATAAAGTATTGACTTTTGATAAAGCAACTGATGTATATTTTTCAGGTGTTAATCACGATGAGGAACAGGTTCCGCATGTAAAAATCAATAATCCAGCGTCATTTCAAGTCATTAATATCGGACAATACGGTGCGCCATGTCAGTTTTTCTGCTCTTCGGAAGTGTACGAACTTCACACTGACAAAAATGGACATCAAGAATTGCGTATTCATGCAGAAAACTGTATGCATTGCAAAACCTGCGATATTAAAGCTCCGGGTGATGGAATTAGTTGGAGTGCTCCAAATGGTGGAAATGGTCCTGAATTTCAAAATATGTAAAAACGACCCCTAACCCCTAAAGGGGAATTATGAAAGTACATCTTCATGATTTTTTTTTGGTTAGGAACAAAACGAATAAAATAATTAGTACAAATTAAAAAATATCCAATTAATTCAGTTTTCAGAAACGAAACTAATTTTGTTCCCCTTTAGGGGTTAGGGGTAATCTTAAAAACTAAAAAAAAAATGGCTCTTACAATTATAAGTTTAATAAAACAAGTTCCGCTCGCAACCGAAATGCGAATGGGAGAAGATGGTTTGATGGACAGAACAAAGGCAAAGTCAATTATCAATATTGACTGTCAATTTGGTCTTGAAGCCGGGTTACAACTCAAGAAACAAAACCCGGATGCGCGGTTGATTGCTTGCTCGATGGGACCTGGTTCTTTCGAAACGGCATTAAAAACCGCTATTTCGATGGGATATGACGAAGCTTACCTCCTCTCCGACCGTAAATTAGGTGGTAGTGATACCTATGCAACCGGATTGGCAATTGCCACCATGTTGAAACATTTAGGTTTTACTAAAGATTCAAAAGATCCTTTTATTGTTTTGGCAGGTCGTCAGACAAGTGATGGCGATACAGCGCACGTTCCATCACAAGTTGCTGAAAGTTTGGGTATTCCACAAGCAACTTTCGTTGAAACCGTAAAATCTGACGGTGAAGGAAATGTAATTGCAAAGCGAATTATCGAAGGAGGCTACCAGATGATGAAACTACCCATGCCTTGCACTATATCGCTTACTCCAACCGGAGTGCCACCACGTAAACCCTCTCTTACAGGTGCAATAAAAGCACGAAATACACATATTACTGTCTTCGGAATTGACGATATCGGACTGGGAACAGAAAAAATTGGATTGAGCGGATCGCCAACTATTGTGGCCGGTGTGGTCAATATTGTAAGTGAACGTGCTCCGATAACACTTTCGGAAGGACATAACGAAACCACTTTGGTGGATAGTTTGATTGCCAATCTGAAAAAAGGAGGAAAAGTACTGGAGAAAAAAGTAGTAGCCGAAAAGAAAATATCAGAAAAACCGGAATTTCCATATTATGATAACCGGAATGGAGCTAAAGGTATTCTGACATGGGCCGAACTTGCCAATGGTCAAATTACACGTCCGTCACTTGAATTGTTATCTCCTGCCCGTCATTTAGCCGATCAATTAGGCGAAGATACCAAAATCATGACTTTGTTGATTGGAAAAAACGTAAAAGATCAGGCTCAAACTCTCTTCGAACATGGTTCGGACGAAGTAATTATTGTTGAAGACGATAAACTGGAAGAATATTTGGTTTTGCCATTTTCTTCCATTTTCGAACAAGTAATCAAAGAACGTAACCCGGAAATAGCTCTTTTCGCAGCAACAACATCCGGTCGTGAACTTGCTCCGCGTATTGGAATGAAAACTGGTAGTGGTGTGACAGCCGATTGTACCGGACTCGAAATCGGTGAATATGTGAATCGTCGCGACAAAGTAATCAATAAACCGATTCTACACTCTCGTCGTCCAACTTATGGTGAAAGTAAATTGGCAACTATTTTGGGATTCGTTTATCCACAAATTTCCACAGCCCGTGCCGGAACCTTCGAAGTTCCGACTAAAGTTGAAGGACGCACCGGAATTATTTCAACTTTTGAACCAAAATTAGACAAAAAAGAATTTTCAGTAGAAATTGAAAAAACAGTTCGTGGTGAAGCTGGACTTGTAAACTTGTTTGATGCCGATATTATTGTTTCGGGCGGTAGAGGAACGGTTGGAGATGGTGTGGAATTAATCAAAAAACTTGCTCAGGCATTGAAAGATCAGGGCGTTAAAGCTGAATGGGCTTGTAGTCGGGTTGTAGTCGATGAAGGTTTTTCGGAATATGCCCGTCAGGTTGGACAAACCGGAAAAACCGTACGTCCCAAAGTATATATCGCTGTAGGCGTTGCAGGAGCTATCCAGCACATTGCAGGGATGAAAGAATCTGAAAAAATTATTGCAATTGATCATAATCCGAAGGCATCGATGTTCCACTTTGCCGATTTCGGAATCGTTGGTGAATATGCCGACATCGTACCTGAATTAATTGAACGTGTAAAAGGTGGATACACTTTTGGTATTGAAGCAGTAAAAAAATAAAAGAGAACCCCTAGCCCCTGAAGGGGAACAGAAAAAGAGTTGCACTTAATTTTAGCGCAACTCTTCTTTTTTTGTGTCAGTCAGTCATAAAACATAGTCAAGAAAGACCAGTCAACCAAATCTTTTTAATAAATATTCCGTTTGCTATTTTCAGCATTCAGCGTTAGTTTCACATTTCGGTGCGCCAGTTTATAACCTTTGAGATTTATGTAGATTTGCTGCTCAAACTTAGCAGGAACGTCAAAATACGAACGATTATCCTCAACCACTATGTTTTTAATATCCGTTGCGGTCATGCCAGCTTCTTCCACCAAAAATTCTGTCAATAGATTCTTAGTAAAACCCTGACCAAATCCGAGATTCATATAAATAGTTATCGGCTGGGCTGAAGTAGTTTCTGGTAGCAGTTTTACTTCCGTTTCAGTAAACTGAATGTTCAAT
>JBBRTR010000022.1:0-27823 GCA_038244215.1 Bacteroidales bacterium | reverse complement strand
TATTGCTGCATTAATGCTGATTTCTGTTTTTTCTGCAATTTCTTTTAAATCAATTCCTTGATTTAGCAGGTTTGCAAATTTTAACTCAGAATTTGTCAGCATTGGTTTGCAGGATTTCATATCATGAATTGAGTTGAATGCTAATTGTTCTGCAAATTCAGGATTCATATACCGCCCTTTTTTATATACCGTACGGATTGAATTTATCAGTTCACTTACAGTAATATCCTTATTTATATAACCTGATGCACCTGCTTTATAGGCATTTATCGTGGTACGATATTCGGAATTTAGAGTCAGAACAAGAATTTTTGATCTTACTTTTCTCTTTTTTAGATCTTCAATCAATTCAATTCCATTTTTTCCGGGGAAATTTATATCTAAAAGTATTATATCACAACTTACGAATGATAATTTTCTCATCATTTCATCGCCATCACCTGCTTCTCCAACAACAACTAAATCTGCTTCTTGAGATATAATCTGTTTTATTCCTTCACGAATAAGTTCATGATTGTCAACAATAAATATACTAATCATAATTTACTCGTTTTAATCAAAACTCAAAGCGAATTTATTTAATATATGAGAATGAAAATTCAATTGAAAAGAAATTCCAAATTATGGATAATTAACCTATAAATATGCTTCTTCTGTAAAAACTAAAGCTTTAAATGTGCAAGTTATTGCCACGAATGTAATAAAAACTTTATTCTCAGAAAATTTTTTTGCCACATATCTAAATATCTCATGTAGAATAAGATATAATAACTCTTGTAGATGCAAATATAGAATAACTTAGGATATATCAACTATAATCTGGCATTTATTTTAGAGCATGTAAAGACGTATTTCAGATAAGTTGAATTTTGTAAATTCAGTTAATCAGAAATAGTAAAGCTTGAAATGAGAATAGAAAATTGAAAAATTTAATGAAAAGTGAAAGGATTTTGAATAGTTTATTGCAGCCATAAAATCGGCATGCATTGTGTGCTTTTATTGTTTTACTATGGTCTGAACCGCTTTTCTTTAGCTCACAATTTTAATATTAAATGCACCTGAATTTGTTGCTTTCATAATCCGAAACCAAAGTGCCAGATACATTTCTGTACCGCGTGCAGTGGTAATATCGCCCAAATCGAAAATGTTTTTTTCAAACCAACCGAATGATTTTAAAATTTCCTTCACTATTTCTTTTGCTTCTGAATCATTGCCACTCACGAAAGTAGTATGGTCGCCTCCGTTTAGCATAGCCGGATTTACCATTACTTCGCACCATATGGTGTTCAGTGCTTTTACAACTTTTGAATCCGGAAATTGTTTCTGAATTTCTTCTCCTAACGAATTTGTATTTAAGATAGTAAACGATGGAGATTGCGCGTTCGAAAAATCAAGTGGATTTGCAATGTCAACAATGATTTTATTCCTAAGATTGGATTCGCCTGCAAGTTTTAATGCATCCACAGAATAATTTCCTTTGGTGCAGTTGAATATTACTTCTGCAAATGCTGCTGTTTCCATATAAGTTCCCTTTGTTGCTTTTCCATTGCCTTTTGCAACAAATGCAAGAGCCACTTCATTATCTGAAGTTCTGGAACCAATCATTACTGAATGACCTAATTCAATTAGCTTAGAACCGACTGTCGTACCAACAGCACCTGTTCCTAATATCCCAATTTTACTCATAATTTGTAGGTTTTTTAAATTTGAAAAGAAATTAATAAAACGAATTTACACGAAATGATGATATCAAAAATAAGTTGTTTTATCAGTTTATCATCTCAAGTAAGTGTTTAAACAGAAACGAAATAAGTAAGTTCATTCTTTTTGCATCAATTCTGTAAAATCTACATTGTGAGTGAAATTAAAAAAGGAGCTTAATCTTTCGACTAAACTCCTTTCAAATTTTTATTTTCAGAACGACTGCATATCACATAAACGTTTGTAATAACCATCGAGCGCAATTAAATCGTCATGTTTCCCTCGCTCCACAATTTTTCCTTCGTTCATAACACAAATTTCATCAGCACGTTTAATTGTCGAAAGCCTGTGTGCAACAACCAGTGTAGTTCGGTTAAGCATCAATTTTTCAAGTGCTTCCTGAACCATTTTTTCTGATTCGGTGTCGAGAGCTGAGGTGGCTTCATCCAAAATTAATATGGGTGGATTTTTTAATATGGCACGTGCTATGCTAACCCGTTGCCGCTGACCGCCCGAAAGTTTGCTGCCACGATCACCGATTGTCGATTCGTAGCCGTTTTCGGTAGCTATTATAAATTCATGTGCATTCGCAATTTTTGCTGCTTCCATAACTTGTTCCAATGTAGCATTTTCAACTCCAAAAGCAATATTGTTAAAGAATGTATCGTTAAACAAAATGGCTTCCTGGTTTACATTGCCCATTTGAGACCGAATATCGTGTGTTTTATAGTTTTTGATATTGACTCCGTCCATTAATATTTCACCTTCAATCGGATCATAATAACGGGGTAATAAATCTACCAAAGTTGATTTTCCTGAACCGGATTGACCTACAAGTGCAACCGTTTTTCCTTTCGGAACTGTCAAATTTATATCTCTGAGCACCCATTCAGTATCGTATTTGAAACTCAGATTTTGAAATTCAATTTTTGTGGCAAATGGTTTGAAATCCAATGGTTTTTCAGGTTCGAGAACAGTATTTTCACTCATCAAAATTTTATCGACACGTTCAAGTGAAGCCATTCCTTTCTGAATACTGTACGTTGCTTTCGACAACTCTTTTGCCGGTGCAATAATGCTGTAGAAAATGACGATATAATAAATAAATTCAGCCGCTCCAATGTTACTGTGATGACCCAGAATAAGTACACCTCCAAACCAGAGCAAAATGGCGATAACTATCGTTCCAAGTAATTCACTTACAGGATGTGCCAGATTATAACGTCGATTGATGTGGTTAAATGTTTTTCGTAGTTTTTCGTTCAATAAACCAAAACGCGCTTCTAATTTTCGTTCGGCATTAAACGCTTTTACAACTCGTAAGCCACTTAGAGTTTCTTCAATTTGAGATAATAATTCGCCGGTTTGTTCCTGACCGATTGTTGAACGACGTTTTAATGATTTTCCTATTCGGCCAATCAACCAGCCGCTGAATGGCAATAGAAATAATACGAAAATGGTTAGTTGCCAGCTCATTGCCAGCATAACTCCGAGATAAATCAGAATCATAATCGGATTTTTGAAAACCAGATCCAATGAACTCATGATAGAAGCTTCCACTTCAGTTACATCTCCTGTCATGCGCGACATAATATCACCTTTTCGTTCTTCGGTGAAAAATCCAATGGGTAGACTGATAATTTTTTGGTAAAGTTTGTTTCGTAAATCCCGTAAAACTCCTGTACGGATTGGAATCATAAAATACGAACCCAGATACGAAGTTCCGGTTTTAAAAGCTGTCATTATAATTAAAAACAAACCCAAATAGAGCAAAGCCATATTCGGACCGACTGCTTGAATGGCATGATCGACAGCGAAAGAGAGATTATTTTTTAGAGCATTAATAATTTCTTTCCAACTATTGTCCCACGTCCATATTTGATAGAATTTGAATCCTTTTTGCAAACCGAAAAGGATTTGCAACACAGGAATAATGGCTGCAAATGAAAATAAGCTGAATACTGTGGAAAGTAAATTGAACAGCAAGCTCAGAAAAACATATTTTTTATAAGGCGGAATAAACCGCTTCAAGAGTGTTATAAATTTGAACATCTTTTATTGTCTAAAGTCAATTGTCAAAGGTATGAAGTCAATAAATCAAGTATTTACTACCAACTACCGACTGCTTACTATTTTAAATCCCTGTATAATTCCTTGGCGTAATTCGTTTCAGTTCTTCTTTTACAGCCTGACTCACATCTAGTGTATCAATAAAATCACGGATTGATTTTTCATTAATTCCTTCATTCGTACGCGTCAAAGCTTTCAAAGCTTCATAAGGAGCCGGATAAGATTCTCGTCTTAGAATAGTTTGGATTCCCTCTGCAACAACGGCCCAGGTATTGTCCAGATCACGATAGATAGCAGTTTCATTCAGTAATAATTTACTCAAACCTTTCAAAATGCTTTGTGTGGCAATCATAGTGTGTGCAAACGGAACGCCGATATTTCGCAAAACCGTGCTGTCGGTCAGGTCACGTTGTAAACGGGAAACAGGTAATTTAGCAGCCATAAATTCAAAAGAAGAATTGGCAATTGCCAGATTTCCTTCGGCATTTTCAAAATCAATCGGATTTACTTTATGCGGCATTGCCGACGAACCAACTTCACCTGCTTTGATATGCTGTTTGAAATATTCCATCGAAACATAGGTCCAGATATCGCGGCAAAAATCAATCAAAATAGTATTAATGCGTTTCATGGCATCAAACTGAGCAGCCAGATTATCGTAATTTGAAATTTGAGTGGTCCATTGTTCACGTTCCAAACCAAGCTTTTCGTCCAAAAATTTATTTCCGAAATCTTTCCAGTTGATAGTCGGATAAGCCACCGTGTGAGCATTAAAATTTCCAGTTGCTCCACCAAATTTTCCTGAATTTGGTGTTTGTTTCAATACCTCAATTTGTTTTTTCAACCGATTTACAAATACCATTATTTCTTTTCCCAATCGTGTTGGGGAAGCTGGTTGTCCGTGCGTTTTAGCCAGCATAGCCACGTCGCGCCATTCTTCTACTAAATGAGAAAGAGTTTTCAAAACTTCCTCCATTTCTGGATAATAAACTTTGTTCAAAGCATCTTTTATCGAAACCGGAACAGCTGTATTATTAATGTCTTGCGATGTCAGACCAAAATGGATGAATTCTTTAAAAGCTTGCAATCCGAGCAAATCAAATTTCTCTTTCAGGAAGTATTCTATCGCTTTTACGTCATGATTAGTGACTGATTCTATTTTTTTGATATTAAAAGCGTCAGATTCAGAAAAATCGGTATATAAAAGTCTGAGTTTTGGATAAACTGAAGTCTGAACTTGTTCAAGTTGTTTCAGTGGAATTTCGCACAAAGAGATAAAATATTCAACCTCCACCAGAACACGATAACGCATCAGGGCAAATTCTGAAAAATAGGCAGCGTATGCTTCGGTTTTTGAACGATAGCGGCCATCGACCGGAGAAATAGCTGTAAGTAAGGATAAGTCCATTTTATGATTACGATTTATAAGATTGCGGTTGTAAATGAATCTGTTTTTATATAAGAAATTTTGCTTTCTTTATTCCGTAGAATAAACCGCAAAGTTAATCATTTCTGCGGGATTTGAAAAGTTTGAATTGTTCACTTGCATCACTGATTCTTTTTCTCTACTTTTGTTTTCCATTTTTTATTAATAAAACTGAGAATATCACTTTTTGTTATCACAAATACCAAAAATTGATTACAAACGCACTAAAAATTAAATATGAGATACGTCAGGATTCATAAAGAAGGCAGGTTAATTTTGGGGACGTTGACTTTATTACTTTTATTTATTAATTTATATATTTACTCGCATTTTCCTTTTGGTATTCTGCCGATTATAAACATTGTAATTTCAGCATTACTACTTTTCTTTTTTGCCTATTTTTTCCGAAATCCACCTCGAAAAGTGTATATCGACGATAAAAGTCTGGTGGTCGCTCCCGCAGATGGAACGATAGTAGTAGTGGAACCAACCGACGAACTAGAGTATTTTGGTGATAAACGGATTCAGGTTTCTATTTTTATGTCGGTTTTTAATGTGCATGCTAATTGGTATCCGATAAAAGGTACGGTAATAAAATCATCTCATCACAGTGGTCGTCATATGGCGGCTTTTTTGCCAAAATCAAGTCACGAAAATGAACGTTCGACGGTTATTTTGGAATCTGAAAATGGTACGCAGATTTTAGTTCGTCAGATTGCCGGTGCTTTGGCACGAAGAATTGTGACTTATGCTCATGCCGGAAAGAAGTGTCATCTGAACGAACATATCGGTTTTATAAAATTCGGATCACGTGTCGATTTATATTTTCCGCTTGATACTGAAATCTTTGTACAAGTTGGTGATTCTACCACAGGAAATGAAACTATTATTGCACGTTTAAATGAAGATTAAATGACGTTGCAGGAAGCTCAAAACCAGGTTGACGAATGGATTAAAACCTTTGGCGTTCGCTATTTTGGTGAATTGACCAACATGGCCATTCTTACTGAAGAAGTTGGCGAACTTGCCAGGATTATAGTTCGAACTTATGGTGAACAATCGTTTAAAAAATCAGATGAAAAATCCGATCTTGCAGACGAGATGGCTGATGTTCTTTGGGTTTTAATTTGTATGGCCAATCAAACCGGAGTTAATCTGACTGAAGCTTTTGAGAAGAATATGCAAAAGAAAACTGAACGAGATAAAACAAGACATAAAGAGAATCACAAGCTTTAAGAGCAGGATATTGTCCGATTCTTATTATTTTTGTCTCAATTCTGTATGATTAATCAAAATTAAAAACTATTTTTGTATTTCTATTAGTAACTAACAATAAAATTAAATTTAAAATGGAAGAAAACGAAAAAGCATTGGGCATGATAGAAACAAGAAGTTTTGTAGCAATGATTGAAGCTTCCGATGCCATGGTAAAAGCAGCTAAAGTGGAACTTATTGGATATGAAAAAACAGGTGGAGGATACATCTCCGTAATTGTTCGTGGCGATGTAGCCTCAGTAAGAGCATCGGTTGATGCCGGCGTAAAAGCTGCCGAAAAAGTAGGTGAATTAATCTCTAGTCATGTAATTCCAAGACCACACAAAAGCGTTGATGCAGTTATGTTTTCGGCTTTTGCGAATACAAAAAAAGGAGAATAATCTATGGTTGATTTAAGAACGTATGTTTTTTTAGATTCGTTGCAGCTACAAATGGCTTCTTATTTATCTACAGTATCAAAAGGATATTTGCCGGTTGGAGGTCAGGCTTGTTGCATTATTGAAATTGCTCCCGGAATTGAAATTAATACACTTACCGATATAGCATTAAAAGCAACTAACGTTACTCCCGGAATGCAAGTTGTTGAACGTGCTTACGGCATGCTTGAAGTACATTCTGATAGTCAGGGTGATACACGCATGGCGGGAGAAGCTGTATTAAAAGCAATTGAAAAAAATGAAGACGATAGAATCAAACCAAGAATACTAACCAGTCAATTGATTCGAAACGTTGAAGATCATCATGCTCAATTAATAAACAGAACCAGACATGGTTCAATGTTATTAAGAGGCGATACCCTTTTTGTATTAGAAGTTGAACCTGCCGGTTATGCCTATTTTGCTGCAAATGAAGCAGAAAAATCAGCAAATATCAACATTATTGAAGTTTTAGGATTTGGTAAATTCGGTCGGGTTTACATTGGCGGAAAAGAAGCTGAAGTCTTGGAATGTAAATCAACTGTTGAAAAAAGATTGGCCGAAATTACAGGAAGAGAAGACTATTAAAATAAACCGGAAATTAAGAGTCTATTGGTTTCCAACTCTTCGGGTTTACTTTGTAAATTGCAAACCAGCGTATAATCAATTTAAAAGATTTATGACTAAAGATAGGTCGTTCAGTTTTAAAAAACCGAACGTACCTTATTTAGTCTGAATTTTGAATTTTGTTAATCACCCAGAAAATTTATATCAAAAAATGATTTTAGCCAAAGTGGTAGGTACTGTTGTGTCGACAGTAAAAGCTGAAAAAATTGAAGGAATAAAATTACTCCTTTTAGAAAAAATTGATCCTGTAACACTAAAGGGTAAAAATGATTTTGTAGTTTCAATGGATAGTGTCGGTGCAGGAGTTGGAGAAATTGTCTTTTTTGTATCAGGAAGTAGCGCGAGATTTACTGCTGTAACTGATGGTATTCCAACAGATTCTGCAGTTATCGCAATAGTGGATAATATTGAGAAAGATGGAGTTTATACTTATCAAAAAAATTAAAAATGATTTTAGGAAAAGTTGTAGGGACTGTTGTGAGTAAAACATGTTGCTTAGACCTTAAGGGTGCTCCATTTTTACTCGTTGAAAAAACAAATCAAAAAGCCGAAAAGACAGGAGAATATATTGTTGCTGCTGATATTATCGGTGCAGGACTTGATGAATTGGTTCTAATTTCAGAAAGCACGTCTGCGCGGGAAACATTTTTAACTACAAACAAACCTGTGGATGCACTTATCGTTGGAATTATCGACAGAATCTCCGAAGATGATCTGTTTGTGTATACTAAATAATTTATCTATTCCATTTATTTGTTTAATGTAAAACCGTTTTTATTATTGCAAGTATTCCTTCTGCCAATATCAGAAAAATACTTTATAAAAAGGAGAAAGAAAAATTGGAAAACTTAACAAGCGATATTAGAAAATTAGTTCAGGAAGCTATTGAAGATTTAAATATTTTTCCCGAATCTCTCAAAAGCGACACAGTAGGCGTTTTTTCGAATATAAATTCAGCCATTTTAGCTGCTGAAAAAGCATATGAAACTTTTAAAGAACTTTCATTAGAAATCCGAAAAAACATAATAGAAAATATCCGAAAAATTACGTTGGAAAATGTTGAGATAATATCAAAAATGGCCAGCGAAGAAACCGGAATGGGTCGATTTAGAGATAAAGTTGTAAAAAATAAACTGGGCATACTCAAAACACCTGGTGTAGAAGATGTGCAGCCCGAAGCTTTCTCCGACGAACATGGATTAACCCTTGTAGAAAAAGCTCCTTTTGGTATAATTGGCTCAATCACTCCCAGTACAAATCCTACCGTTACAATTATAAGTAATGCCATTGGAATGATTTCTGCAGGTAATGCAGTTGTTTTTAATCCTCATCCCGGCGCAAAAAAAGTTTCCGCATTTTTAATTAATTTGTTGAATAAAGCTATTATTAGTGCCGGCGGTCCTGAAAATCTTATAACTTGTATCGCTGAACCTACTATAGAATCAGCTAAAGATCTGATGATTAACGATAAGATCGCATTACTTGTGGTTACTGGTGGCCCTGCAGTCGTTAAAACTGCAATGAGTAGTGGCAAAAAAGTAATTGCTGCCGGACCGGGAAATCCTCCCTGTGTTGTTGATGAAACTGCTGATATTCCAAAGGCTGCTAGAGATATTGTAGCCGGGGCAAGTTTTGATAATAATGTAATTTGTATTTGTGAAAAGGAGGTGATTGTTGTAGCTTCAGTTGCAGATTATTTAAAGACAGAAATGAAAAACAATAACTGCATCGAATTAAATCAGGAGCAAATAAAAAAAATAACCGAACTTGTAATTTCTGATCCAGGTCGGAAAGGACATGAAGGAGCTATCAATAAAAAGTTCGTTGGTAAAAATGCTTCATTTATTGCTAAACATATTGATTTGGATATACCATCCTCCACTCCCTTGTTGATTTGTGAAGTTGATCGGAACCATCCATTAGTGTGGACAGAACAATTAATGCCGGTAATGCCTATTGTTCGTGTTGATAACGTAGACGAAGCGATAGATTTGGCATTTGAATGTGAACATGGATTTAGACATACTGCAATGATGCATTCATTGAATATTGCCAAACTCAGTAAAATGGCAAAAGTCATGAATTGTTCCATTTTTATTAAGAACGGACCAAGTTATGCAGGATTGGGTCAGGGTGGTGCTGGTTTTGCTTCATTCACCATTGCAAGTCCAACTGGTGATGGAGTTACTCGAGCAAGAACTTTTACCAGAGAACGTCGATGCACAATTGTAGATTATTTCAGGATTATATAATCAGTTTTAATTATAAAAATGAAATTCGGGAAAATAATAGGTAATGTGGTTAGCACTGTAAAGGTTGAATCTTTTGAAGGTTCAAGACTTTTGCTGATTCAACCCTTGGATGAAAATTATGAGATAGTAGGATTGCCAATTGTTGGGATAGATACGTTAAAAGCTGGAGTTGGCGATTATATTTATTACGAAACAAGTAGAGAAGCCAGCAGAGTGATTGAAAACACTATGAACCCCTGCGACGTCGCTATAATGGGTATTATTGACAATAAATATATCGATGAAAACCAAATGATTTCAGAACCTCACCCTGCTCATAAAAAACTTAAAAAATGATTCTAGGGAAAATTATCGGGAACGTTGTTTCGACAGTCAAAATGAAAGGGTATGAATCGAAGATTATTTTGATAGTTCAACCTGTTGATAAAGATGGTAAAGCCAATGGACAATCATTTCTTGCCATTGATGCAATACGAGCTGGCGTTGGTGATACAGTATTAGTAGTGGATGAAGGTAATTCTGCCCGTTCAGTTATTAAGGAACCACATTCACTTACAATCAAAACTATTGTATATGCAATAGTAGACAGGATTTCATAAAATTAAAAATTAAGAATACTTTTAATGGAAAGTGATACAGAAAATCGAAAAGTGAGTAGGGTTGCAATTGGTGCTGATCACGCCTCTTTCGAGGCAAAAGAAACACTAAAATCATACCTCGAATGTGTTGGATATAAAATGGTTGATGTAGGAACTAACGACAGTACAACAAAAGTTGACTATCCTGATTTTGCAGTAGCCGTTTCCAAAAAAGTAACCAGCGGAGATTGCGATCGAGGAATTATGCTTGACAGCGCAGGAATTGGCTCTTCTATGGTATGCAATAAAGTGAATGGCATTCGTGCTGCGTTATGTTGGAGTACAAAAACAATTTTAAATAGCAGACAACACAATAATGCAAATGTCTTAACGATGGGATCTACAAATCATAAAGCAGATGAACTTTGTGCTATGGCAAAACTCTGGCTCGAAACTGGCTTTGAAGGAGGTAGACATTGGGTGAGAATTAATAAAATGATGTCAGTAGAAAAAAAATAATATTGAAAATGAATAAAGACGAATTAATAGACAAAATTACAGAACAGGTGCTTTCAAAAATTAACGAAAAGTTAGAGTTGAGAAATTCGCCTTCACAAGTAAAAACGCAAACAAACTCTGGAATATTATCTGTTCCATTGGCTGAACTTGCAAAATGCATTGACCATACTTTACTTAAACCTGAATCAACATCTGAACAATTTGATCAATTATGCAATGAAGCCTTGAGTTACAAATTCAAATCCGTTTGCGTTAACTCAAGCTGGGTTTCGTATGTGGCAAAAAAATTAAGAGGTTCTGAGGTAGTGGTTTGTTCTGTTATTGGTTTTCCTTTAGGTGGCATGGACAGCAGAAGTAAAGCTTTTGAAACCCAAAACGCAATAGAAAACGGTGCTAAAGAAATTGATATGGTTATCAATATCGGAGCTTTGAAGTCAGGGAATCTAAAATTAGTTGAAGAAGATATACGTGCAGTAAGAAGAGCTTCAAGGTCAAACACAATTTTAAAAGTAATTCTTGAAACTAATTTATTAACTGAAAAAGAAAAAATTCTTGCCTGCGAAATCTCTAAAAAAGCAGGTGCTGATTTTGTTAAAACAAGTACTGGATTTTCAGGTGGTGGAGCTACAGTAGAAGATATTCTTTTAATGCGACGAATTGTTGGACCTGATATGGGCGTAAAAGCTAGCGGTGGGATTAGAGATTATAATACAGCTGTTGCAATGATAAAAGCAGGTGCGACCAGAATTGGTTGTGGTGCAAGTGTAGCTATTATGACGGAGGGAACTGCAAAAGGAAATTACTAATCGGGATTTGCATTTTTTTTAAATAGATTACCTGAATTTTCAGGTAATTTTTTTTGCGTATTATTTTGGAATACTGAAATCAATCATAATCTCGTATGTGCTATTTTGTCGGCTGTACGTATCGGGCAGACTACAAGTTCTTAGAATTCCCGTGAAGCGGTATATTCAGCACACAAAATAAGTGAATCTTTTATTTCGCTGTCAGCAAAGCCCTTGATTTCTTCAATGGCTTTGTTTTTGTATAATTGCATTTGTTCAAGTGCATAATTTACGCCACCATTTTTGTGTGTAAACTGTGTGATTGTTTGAATATTTTCAGGAGAAAAATCTTTTTTCGTAATCCAGTCGAGCACTTGCTCTTTTTCTTCGCCGGATGAATTTAATACAGCATAAATAAGTGGCAAAGTCACTTTCCCATCCCGAATGTCATTTCCTGTTGGTTTGCCAATATCAATATCTTCGAAATAATCAAAAATATCGTCTTTAATCTGAAAACAAATTCCCAAATATTCACCAAAGTTGCGTAGATGAACAAGTGATTCTTCATCAGCGTTTACCGAAAGTCCGCCAACTTCGGAGCAAGTTGAGAACAGTAAAGCCGTTTTCTTGCGGATCATAGTAAAATAGTTACTTTCTGAAGTATTTGAAATTTTAGCATTAATCAACTGGAGCAATTCTCCATCAGAAAGTTGCATGCCGATATTCGCCATAGCTTTCAATATGGCAAGATTGTCAGTTTTTGCAGCACTGCTCAGCGCTTTTGAAAGGATATAATCTCCAGATAAAATGGCGATTTTGTTGGTCCAGCGTGCATTAACAGATGGTTTTCCGCGTCGTTCAAGCGTGTCATCCACCACATCATCATGGATTAAGCTTGCCGTGTGAAGAAGTTCAAGTGAAAGTGCGCCATCAATTGTTGACTGGTTTACTTCATTGAATAATTTTGCTGATAAAATCACCAACATCGGGCGTAATTGCTTGCCGCTTTTCTGAAGAACATATTCGTTCACGCTCAACAACAATGAATTGTCTGTTTTTAGTGCGCTTGCAAAGGTTTCCTGAAACAGTTGCATTTCCCGCTGTATTGGTTGTCTGATAGATTCGATAAAGTTCATGGAACATTCATTTTTGTCAACAGTGCAAAAGTAAACAAATTTGTCGTTTGTTTAACTAACTCTGATTAATTCTGTGTAAATTTAATTACTTTTACAGTCACTTTATGTTGGATGGCTGAAATCTATGCTTTTATGACATTAAACAAGATTATGATTCATAATGTTTTTAAACAAACACCAATAATTTTAATCTGATTACCATTAAACGATTATCTGTTTCATTTCGAATAAAATAAAGAATTATTTATGAAAAAATTATTCCTGATTGACGCTTACGCAATCATATACCGCTCTTATTACGCTTTTATCCGAAACCCTCGTTTCAATTCAAAAGGCTTGAATACTTCAGCTATTTTTGGTTTTGTCAACACGCTCGAAGATGTATTGAAACGTGAGAAACCAACACATATTGCGGTGGCTTTTGACCCGAAAGGAAAAACTTTCCGACATGAAGCTTTTGAAAAATACAAAGCTCAACGCGAAGCTACTCCTGAAGATATCAGGTTGGCTGTTCCAATTATCAAAAATTTAATTAAAGCTTATAATATTCCGGCTCTCGAAGTTCCGGGTTTTGAAGCCGATGATGTAATCGGAACTATGGCTAAATTAGCTGAAAAAGAGGGATTTGAAGTTTTTATGCTTACGCCTGATAAAGATTATGGTCAATTGGTTTCAAATCATATTTTTATGTATCGTCCAAAACACACCGGAGGTTTTGAAATAATGGGACCGGATGAGATCAAAGCAAAATATGAATTGAGTAGCCACGAGCAAGTGATTGATCTACTCGGACTTATGGGAGATGCTTCCGATAATATCCCGGGCTGTCCGGGAGTTGGTGAAAAAACTGCGGTTAAATTATTGCAACAATTTGGAAGTATTGATAATCTTCTGGCTAATACTGAAGAATTAAAAGGAGCTTTAAAAACCAAAATAGAAGAAAATAAGGAACAAATCATTTTTTCGCGTTTTCTTGCAACCATCCGTTTGGATGTCCCGATTACTTTTGATGAAAAAAGTCTGGAAATTGAACCACGTAACGAACCTGAATTACGGGCATTATTCGACGAACTAGAATTCAGAACCATGTCAGCCAAAATGGGAAACCCATTCACTTCATTTCCTCCCGATCAGCCGGTTACGTCAATTGCTTTTGCAAAACCAAAATCACCAGCCGGCCAAATGTCATTGTTCGATGATTTTGATGCAGCTGACGCACCCAAACAAACCAAAGCTCCAAAACCTGTTCAGGAAGTATTAGTTTTTGATGAGAACTTCACCGGGTTGAGGACGATAAACGAAACTTCGCACAACTATATTCTTGTAGATACTAAAATTAAACGTTCTGATTTGATTTCCAAGCTTTTCACTCAGAAATCTCTTTGTTTCGACACCGAAACCACTGGTTTGGATATGTTTACATCCGATTTGGTCGGAATGTCGTTTTGCTATAAAACAGGAGAAGCTTATTATGTTTCATTGCCGGTTGATAAATCGGAAGCAAAGGCTGTGGTTCATGAGTTTAAAGTGATTTTTGAGAACGATAGAATTGAAAAGATTGGTCAAAATATCAAATTCGATTTACTAATGCTTTTGCAATATGGCATTGAACTCAAAGGAAAATTGTTCGATACCATGATTGCACATTATTTGGTTCAGCCCGAATTGCGGCACGGAATGGATTATCTTGCCGAAATTTATCTGAAATACCGGACTATTCATTATGAAGAAATGATAGGAGGAAAAGGGAAAAACCAGCCTGATATTCGCACAGTCGAACCTGAAAAACTCTGTGATTATGCTGCCGAAGACGCTGATATCACTTTCCGCCTCAAGCAGATATTGGAAGTGGAACTAAAAAACAATGATCTGGAAAAGCTTTTTTATGATATTGAAATGCCGCTTATGAAAGTGCTGGCAACCATGGAACATACCGGAGTTCGCATTGATAGTGAAGCTTTGATTCAAAGTTCGGTCATACTCACCAATGAAATGCTGAATCTTGAAAAAGAAATTCATCAAATTGCAGGATTTGAGTTCAATGTTTCCTCGCCGGCTCAGGTCGGTGAAATCCTTTTCGACCGGCTGAAACTCGATGATAAAGCCAAGAAAACCAAAACCGGACAATATTCAACAGCGGAAGATGTGCTTGAAAAAATCCGTTCCAAACATCCTATTATCGGCAAAATTCTTGATTATCGCGGATTGAAAAAATTATTGAGTACCTATATCGATGCATTGCCACAATTAATCAGTCCGATTACCGGCAGAGTACATACATCCTATAATCAGACTGTTGCGGTTACAGGTCGACTCAGTTCCACCAATCCGAATCTGCAGAATATTCCGATTCGCGATGCTCAGGGAAAAGAAATCCGCAAGGCTTTTATTCCGGATGATGACTGTATTTTTCTGAGTGTCGATTATTCACAAATCGAATTGAGAATTATGGCGCACTTAAGTTCCGATGCCAATATGATGGACGCATTTAATCAGGGACTTGATATTCACAGTGCTACAGCTGGTAAGATTTTCAATATTCCGCTCAATGAAGTCAGTTCGGATATGAGACGAAAAGCAAAAACCGCGAACTTTGGTATTATTTATGGTATTTCTGCTTTCGGACTTTCCGATCGCTTGGGCATTTCCAAAACCGAAGCCAAAGAGTTTATCGATGGATATTTTCAAACCTATCCTGATGTAAAAAAATACATGGATTCCAGTATTCAAAAGGCGAAAAAGATGGGTTATGTTGAAACTTTGCTGGGTCGTAAACGAACGTTGCCGGATATTAATTCTCAAAACAGTATCGTTCGAGGTTTTGCCGAACGAAATGCAATCAACGCACCCATTCAGGGAACTGCAGCTGATATTATTAAAATTGCCATGATTCGAATTCAAAACCGGCTCGAGAAAGAAAACCTGCAAGCAAAAATGACGATGCAGGTGCATGATGAATTAAACTTTACAGTTCCGAAAAACGAACTGGATACGGTTCGTAATCTGGTTGTTGATGAAATGGAACATGCTATTCAGCTTCGCGTTCCGTTAATTGCCGATTGTGGCGTTGGCAACAATTGGCTGGAGGCTCATTAAAATATTACACATTTCTATCCCTAGTTCTTACGTTTGTGCCTAATTATCAGATATATGAATTGGTTAAATCGAATTAATGATATTTAATACATCTCTTTCGCTTTGATTCAAACACCACATATACAGCAACATAGAATAAATCTGTTTTCAAATTTATTAATTTTTTGTTTTCAATCGTTCTAAATAACACTGTAAAATGCTACTAAAATTATAGCATACAATTTTTTCTGATATATTTGCAGAATTATTTCTTTAATAATGAAAATCAACACGAAAATACGATATGGTCTAAGAACGCTGATTGAAATAGCCAATTCATCGGATTCAAGTGGTGTGTTGCAGAAGGACATTGCTAAAAACCAACAAATTTCATTGAAATATCTGGATAGCATTATATCCTCTTTGAAAATCAAAGGCTTAGTTGTGAATTCAAAAGGGAAAGGAAGCGGTTATCGTTTGTCACGTGAGCCGAAAGATATTAGCATGTTAGATATTTATACTGCATTCGAACAAATCGTAATTATTGAATGCATTAATAATATGGGCTTTTGTGATCGGGAAAATCACGATTGCAAAGCAAAGTGTTACTGGAATGAACTGGGGCAGGAATTTACACAATTACTTTCAAAGAAAAATCTTGAACAAATAATTCAGAACACTCATTCTGAATACGCTGAGATGGTTTAGTAGTGAGTTCGACTTTCTGATTTATGCTCAGCTAATTTTCTAATCGTTTTTTGCATTTGTACTGTTACTATGACTTTATCGTCAAGAGCTTGGTTATTTTATGTTTTTTTTATAATTTAATCCCACAAATGTTATAGTATTACTAATTTAAAACGATTTGATTAATATGTTGTTATTAAGGTGTGCTAAATTTTTTTTGAGTTAAAGTCCTATAAATCCTATAGGAATTATTATAGTGAGGTATAAAATTATTGATTAAAAACAAAACAAATTATTATGATTAAAACAAGATTAATGAAATCGATTTTCGTGTTGTTTTTCAGCGCTCTGCTGGTTTTCGGTTTAGAAGCAAATGCCCAAACCCTTAAAGTTAATCCGAAAACTTTTAGCATGACTATTTTCGGAACTACGAATGTTCATAATTTCGACAGCAAAGTGACACAGGTTAGTGGTGAAGTAGTAATGAAAGGAAACAAGCAGGTTCAATCCATCTCTATTGAAATTCCTGTTCGTGGCATTAAAAGTAAAGAAAAACTGATGGATACTAAAACGTACGAAACCTTTAATGATTCTAAATATCCGACTATCAGCTTTAAAACGACTGAAGTGAGCGGATTGCAGATTACGGGAAGTGATGTAAGTGTAAGTGTCACAGGAAATTTGTCGATGGCAGGTGTAACCCAAAAGATTAGTTTCAAATCAACCGGAAAAATACTAAAACCCGGATCATATCAGTTTACTGGCAGCATTCCTATTAAAATGACAGATTTTAAAATGAAACCTCCAACTGCCATGTTAGGAATGATGAAAGTGGGTGATGCCGTTACATTAAAATTTGATGCAACTTTCGAAGGCGCAGCTATAAATTAGAATAAGAATAAACAGACAAGAATAAATTAAATCAAATTGTAAACAAAAAAATTAAAATGAAGAAACCTATTTTAATGATCGCGGCAGCTTTATTTGTAAGCTCTACGATGTTTGCTCAATTAAGAGCAACAGATCAAACCGGTATTAATGTGTTTGAAACTCCAAAAACAGAAACACAATTCAACGGTATGAGAGTTGATTTTGGTGGTGCAGTTTCAATGCCTTATACGACTCTAACGAACAGCAATGCTGTAATAGATCAAAATCCGGTTACAAATGGACAGGCACTGTTTAAAAATGCACCAAACTTTGGGTTATCCATGGCAAATCTCGACATTAAAGCGACTTTAGATGATGGTGTGTATTTTGATATTACACTTTATCTTGCGTCTAAACACCACAATGAAACATGGGTTAAGGGTGGTTTTGTTCAATTCGATAAAATTCCTTTTATTAAAAGTGAATTGATTGAAAACATCATGAAGTTTACTACTCTTAAAGTTGGTCAGTTTGATGTGAACTACGGTGATGCACATTTCCGTCGTTCGGATGGTGGTAACGCAATTTACAATGCATTTATGGAAAATTACATTATGGATGAGTTTGCAACTGAAATTGGTGCTGAAGCTGATTTCCATATTGGAGATTTTCTTGCAGTAGCTTCTGTAACAAATGGTAATTTAAATCCAGCATTAAACTATATTGACACTACACAGGCTGCCAATAAATATGCAAACGGCCTTCACAATCCATCATGGATTGCAAAATTGGGTTACGACAATCAAATTACTGATAAATTTCGTGCTCGCTTAACGGGTTCTGTTTATTATACTGTTGGTGCTGGTTCAAACACATTGTTTGGCGGTGACCGTACAGGCTCTAACTATACAGCAATTATGTACAATGGTGCTCCAAGTACAACTACTGCATTTGGTGGCCGTTTCAATCCTGGATTAGCTGATAGATTGACAACATTTATGGGTAACTTATTTTTGAAATATAATATCACTGATGGTCTGGCAGTAGAATCTTTTACAACTTTGGAATCTGCAAGTGGTGCAAAAGCTTCAGAAGCAACAAACCGTAATGCTAATCAATTTGCAACTGATCTTATATTTCGTTTAGGTAAATCAGAACAATTCTTTGTAGGCGGCCGTTACAATACTGTAAATGCTGATGTTGCTGCTGCAGGTGCAGGTGCAGGTCAACTTGCTGCTGTTCCGGCTTACAATATGGGAATCAGCCGTTTGGCAATTTCAGGTGGCTGGTATGTAACCAAAAACCTATTGGCAAAAGTTGAATATGTAAATCAAATGTATAAAAACGTTCCTAATGTGAATTACATCTTAAACGGTGCAGAATTTCACGGAATAAGTGCTGAAGCAGTTATAGCATTCTAAAAATAAATTATTTGCTTTATTCAAACCGGTAGGATTTTTTTCTTATCGGTTTGTTTATCTTTGTACATTCGATGAATGTGAGCTATGAAAAGACTTTATCTGATTCTGTCTCTGACATGTTTTATTTTATCTTCCGTCATTTCGCAGACTACTGTTGCTATTGAACTTCATAACAGCAGCTATATCACGATAAACGGGACTTCTAATATATTGTCATTCAAGCTGTATCAAAAAGGGGAAGATTTCCCGAATAAATCCTTTGTGTTGACTGCCACGCTTAATCAGAATCGGATTTATATTAGTCAGAATCAGATTGCAATTCCTGTCAGCAAGTTTAATTCAGAAAACAGAATGGCATTACGGGATTTTCTGAAACTGATAAAGTCCCAAGATTTTCCGAATCTGTTCATCCAGTTGAATTATTTAGAAGCAACCGGAATTGATAAAAAGCAATTTTCGAAAGGAAATGCTTCGGTGAGTATTACGATTACCGGAGTAACCAAGCAATTCAACATACCGGTTACTTCCGATCAGGAAAGTGATATTTATTCAATTGACGGGAAGAAAAACATAAGTATTCGGGAATTCGGATTGAAACCTCCTGTTGAGATGATGGGCCTGATAAAGGTAAGTGAGTGGATTACTATCAATTTTCATTTCATAGGAAAAATGAAAATAGGGAAATCAATGATTGAAAGCAGATAGAAATTCTATATTTTAAGATGACAAAAAAGCCCTTCTCCATTTGGAAAAGGGCTTCTGTATTTTTTACAAGAAGCGATTATGCCAGTTTGTTCACATATACAGCCAACTTCGATTTCAGGTTGCCTGCTTTGTTTTTGTGAATAATGTTACGTTTCGCCAGTTTGTCCAACATGGCGCTAATTTTAGGTAACATTTCTGCTGCAGCTGTTTTATCAGTTGTTGCACGAAGGTTACGAACAGCATTACGCGCAGTTTTTGCATAATAACGGTTATGCAGTTTTTTTCTGTCAGTCTGACGAATTCTTTTGATAGATGATTTATGATTTGCCATCTTAATCTTATTTTTTTAAAACTTAATTTTTATATTTTTGTAGTCCCTAGGGGAATCGAACCCCTCTTTCCAGGATGAAAACCTGGCGTCCTAACCGATAGACGAAGGGACCATTTGGTCATTTTTGCATGAGAATTGTTGCTCTCAATTGCGGGTGCAAATATACGGCAGTTTTTTGAATTGACAAAACCTTTGCAATAAATATTTCAATATTTTTATAAATGGCTATTTGTCAGATTATAAAACAGTTTTCTTTGTCAATTTACTCATGAAAATCAGCTGTTGCTTGATCGATTCAGCTTTATTTATCAGGGAATAGCCATTATAGTTGTTTTTAGAATCGATTTTACTGTTATGTGTTGCGTTTTATTTGATGTTTGTAAAGAAATGATACATGAAACATTTCGATTTATCGTTTATTTCGATGTTCGAGTTTTATTTTAAAATACAAAACCGTTTATTTCCATTTTTTTATGTAAGTTTGCAACAACATTGATTTATCAGCTTTTTGCGTTTAAAGATGTCTGTGAATGGTTCTATACTAAAATTAAATGCTAAACCGGTTGACTTGTCGACTCCGGTTGTTATGGGTATTTTAAACGTTACTCCTGATTCGTTCTATAAAGATAGTCGATTCACAACGGATAAAGCCATTTTGCATCAGACAGAGAAAATCTTACATGAAGGTGCACTCATTCTGGATATTGGTGGATATTCAACTCGCCCAGCTGCTGAACAAATTTCGCAAGAGGTAGAAAACAAACGAGTCTCACAAGCAATTGAATTAATTTTAAAGAAATTTCCTGACACGATAATTTCTGTTGATACATTTCGTTCGGGCGTAGCCATAAATGTGGTGAGGAATTATAAAGTGGCGATGATAAATGATGTGAGCGGTGGAACGTTGGATGATTTAATGTTTGAAACAATTGCCGATTTACAGGTTGCTTATGTGTTGATGCACATGCGCGGAACACCTCAAACCATGCAATCGCTCACCGACTACGATGATGTAGTGTCAGAGGTTTTACATTTTCTTGAAAAAAAACTAACACAACTTCGATTATTGGGTGTGAACGATGTGGTAATTGATCCGGGATTCGGTTTTGCAAAGACTATGGAACAAAATTTTCAGTTACTAAAAAAACTATCGTATTTCCAAACACTCAATGTTCCTATCCTGGCAGGACTTTCGCGAAAATCAATGTTAAATAAACTTCTAAATATTGATGCTGAGAATTCGTTGAATGCAACAACTGCCGCAAATATGCTGGCTTTACTGGGTGGTGCCAATATACTGAGGGTTCATGATGTAAAACAGGCAGTGGAAGCAATTGCAATTTTTGAACAGTATAAAAAGGATTAAACCGGCTTATAAACTTGAATATCAAATAAATTATGGGATTTCAAATAGGTTTTAAGGACATAATTGATATATTTTTGGTGGCAGTATTGCTTTACCAAACCTTTAAGCTGCTCAAAAGATCGGGGGCGGTGAATATCTTTTTTGGAATAATGGCATTTATAATATGCTGGTTTTTGGTTTCCTACGTTTTTAAAATGGAATTGCTCGGTGGCATTTTCGACAGGATAGTAAGCGTAGGTGCTTTTGCACTCATTGTCCTTTTTCAGGAAGAAATTCGACGTTTCTTTTCCAGAATAGGTTCTACCCGAAACTGGACGACTTTCAATAATTTGAGACGTTATTTCAGTAATAATAATGAAGACAAAGAAAAGACTGATTACGATTTGGTACAGATTGTGCTTGCTTGCCGGAATATGTCCAGAACTTTAACAGGAAGCCTGATTGTATTGACCAAAACGAATGATTTGGATTTTTACAATCAAACGGGTGAACAAATAAACGGAAATATAAATTCACGATTGATTGAAACTATTTTTTTTAAAAACAGTCCGTTACACGATGGAGCATTGATTATTTCGAACCGTAAATTAAAAGCTGCTGCCTGTGTTTTGCCTGTTTCCAAAAATCAATCCATTCCGAAACGATTGGGGTTGCGTCATAGGGCAGCACTGGGAATAACCGAACACTCCGATGCCATTGCCATTATTGTTTCCGAGGAAAACGGACATATTTCATGGGCTGTAAACGGATTGCTAACCATAAATGTAAAACCTGAACAACTGGAACATTTCCTTTCCGAAGAATTGTCAAAACAATAAAAACTAAAATACAGATATTTATATTGAAATTCAAAAACAATTTCCTTTATTTTCTGGTTTTTCAGTATACTTTCGGTATCAACTTTTTCAGGTACCGGTTGTTAGATTCAAAAGAGATAATCAAATTAATATATAAATAATTATGGACAAAATTTCAAATGTAGTAAAACCCGGAGTTGTAACCGGTAAAGATTTGCAATATATTTTTAAAGTGGCTAAAGCGAATGGTTTTGCCATTCCCGCGGTTAATGTGGTCAGTTCTTCAACGGTAAATGCCGTGATGGAAGCCGCTAAAGTCGCCAATGCGCCCGTTATCATTCAGTATTCGAATGGTGGTGCTGCATTTAATGCAGGTAAAGGATTGAAAATGGATGGTCAAAAAGCAGCCGTACTAGGTGCTGTTGCCGGAGCAAAACACATTCACATTTTGGCTGAAGCGTACGGAGTTCATGTAATTTTACATACCGACCATGCAGCTAAAAAATTGTTGCCTTGGATTGACGGATTGCTTGATGAAGGTGAGAAACATTTTGCACAATATGGCAAACCACTTTATAGCTCACACATGCTTGATTTATCAGAAGAACCACTCGAAGAAAATATCGAAATATGCAAGCGTTACCTCGAACGGATGGATAAACTGGGTATGACACTCGAAATTGAATTGGGAATTACCGGTGGCGAAGAAGATGGTGTTGATAACAGCGGATTGGATAACAGTTTGCTTTATACTCAGCCTGCTGACGTGTTTTATGCGTATCAGGAATTAAGTAAGATTTCTTCTAATTTTACGATTGCTGCTTCGTTCGGTAATGTTCACGGAGTTTACAAACCCGGAAATGTGAAACTGATGCCAATTATTCTCAAGAATTCACAAGATTATATCAAAGAAAAGCTTGGATTGACCGAAGATCAGCCGGTTAACTTTGTGTTCCATGGCGGTTCGGGTTCTACTCATGCCGAAATCCGTGAAGCCATTAGCTACGGCGTGGTGAAAATGAATATTGATACCGACACACAATGGGCTTATTGGGAAGGTGTTCGTGGTTTTGAAGCAAAGAATCACGATTATCTGCAAGGCCAGATCGGAAATCCAGAAGGAGCTGATAAACCGAATAAGAAATTCTACGATCCACGTGTTTGGTTACGTAAAGCTGAAGAAGCTGAAATCGCACGCTTACAGGTTGCATATGAAGATTTGAATGCTATAAATAGTATTTAATACATATTTTCGAAATTTTAGAACAGAAAACCACCTATTACAGGTGGTTTTTTGTTTATTCAGTAATTTCGTCATACATTGAATCCGTTTTTCTTTGCAATCCCATGGGCTAAACTAACACTGCTGACTTCAATTTAATAGTTGTTCTCAATCCATCATGCAGGTAATTAAATTGAATTAGCTTTCCTATAATAGCATACTAATAGCATAGATATAGCATATATGTTGCTATGTTATTGCTACACTTAAAATATATGTAATATCTTAGCTATAAATAAGCTACAAATTACGATTAAACCAATAAAAGCAGTATATTTGTATCTTTGATAAGGATATTTGCCTTCGGCTTTATTCGCTGTGTTGATATTCAATAGTAAATGGTAAATGAATAAATTGTAAATAAATAAACTATGGCTCGAGTAAAAGGAATTATACAGGTAACCGGTAGTCTGAAAGGAGTATCCATCTACACCATGCGAGGAAGCGACGAGTTGATTATGCGCACCAAAGGAGGGCCAAGTAAGAACACGATTAAAACCCGTGAAAGTTGTAAACCCCAGCGTGATAACGGGAAAGAGTGGGGCGGTTGTACCAAAGCGGCCAGTTCCATCCGGCGTGCTCTTGGTAACAGTACCCGACTGGCCGATTATAACCTGAGTGGTGCTTTAAACGCCATATGCAAGAAGATACAATGCACCGACGAAACCGGAGAAAAAGGACAGCGTGCCATTCGGCTTAGCCTGAACCGGAAATACCTGACCGACTTTAATTTCAATAAGAAAAACCTGTTTAATCAGGTAATTCGTATCAATCCTAGTTGGGAAATTGATCGACAGCAAGTGAAAGCAACGGTAAACATCCCTGATTTTGATCCGAAACAAGATTTAAAGCAACCGAACAAACTACCACTGATGCGCTGGGTGGTGACTTTGGGAGTAGCCACCGATGTTTGCCTGGATGAACAAAGCAAAACCTACTATCCAATGAATGAACAATTGCTGGGTTACCTCAAGGAAATTCATACCGACTGGAATCCTGCCATGCGACCACTACCTGCTCAAACTCTTGAAGTAAAGATTGAAGACATTTCTCAATATCTGACTGATAACGATACCCTGATTCTGAGCATTGGTGTAGAATTTGGTACCATTGGGCTGGATGGCAAAGGCGAAGCGGTGAAATATAGCGGGTGCGGGAAGATTGTGGGAAGTTTATAGTTTATAGTTTGGAGGCGTACGGCGGCTAAAGTCCGCCTGTCGCATAGATAGTTGACAGCAGGAAGTTTATAGTTTAGATTGGAAGTAAAGAGTTTTGAGTGAGGAGTTCTGAGTTTTGAGCGGAGAGCATGAGCAATCTTTTATTCGTCGACAGGACAATAAAACGTTTGAAAATAATAGTTTTGAGAATGGAAGACAGCCAATCATTTACTCATTGGCAGGATGGGAAAGTGGTTGTGATATAAAATGAATATCTGCCTGAATAAACCGACCGAAGAAATAACATTTCAACAGGAACATTAAAAAAAATAATTGAAAAGGAAAGATTGTGAAAAATAGTTTGTAACTTTGGGGTTTGAAAAAAAGGAACTAAAACCTAAATCAGAATATGGCATTTAACGAAAATACACGTGTAAAAATACCTGCAATTCTTCATTTATGCCGTTTGGGTTATACTTATATTTCGTTGTCTGATGCAAAATGGGATATTCAAACCAATATATTCACGGATATTTTTGCTGAAAGTCTGAAGCGTATAAACGATATTGAAGACAGCGACCTAAAGAAAACACTTGATGAAGTTGGTTTGGCTGTTGACAGTGAAGATTTAGGACATAAGTTCTTTCAAATGTTGACCGCACGTTCTGGGATAAAACTAATTGATTTTAGCTCACCTGAAAACTTCAAAAACAATAATTCTTTTCATGTAGTTACCGAATTGACTTACAAAAACGGAGAGGATGAATTCAGACCGGATATTACCCTTTTGATTAATGGATTACCACTTGCCTTTATCGAAGTAAAAAAGCCGAATAACCGAGAAGGAATTATGGCTGAACGTGATAGAATCAATATCCGGTTTTCGAATAAAAAGTTCCGAAAGTTTATCAATCTCTCTCAGGTGTTAGTTTTCTCCAATAATATGGAATATGATTCACAATCAATAGTTCCTATTCAGGGTGCTTTCTACTCCACAACTTCGTACAAAAAAGCTCAATTCAATTGCTTTAGAGAACCTGAAGGTTTTGATTTTTCCCAAATATTAAAACCAGAAGATGATTTGGTTGAGAATTTCGTATTGAAAGATAATAACCTCATTCCTATCAAATTTTCACCTGAATTTATTACCAACAAAGACCTAAACTCACCCACCAATCGTGTTTTGACTTCCTTGTTTTCGATGGAAAGAATGTCTTTTTTATTGCAATATAGTTTTGCATACCTGAAAACGGAGACTGGCATTGAAAAACACATTATGCGTTATCCTCAATTATTTGCCACCAAAGCCATTGAAGCTACATTGGATAGGTCAATACGCAAAGGGATCATTTGGCACACGCAAGGAAGTGGAAAAACGGCTCTGGCATTTTATAATGTTCATTACCTGACTGATTATTATCAAAAACAAAATTTAGTACCTAAATTCTATTTTATTGTTGATCGTATTGATTTAATGAATCAGGCTAAGAGCGAATTTTCAAGTCGTGGGTTGATTGTGCATACAGTAAACTCAAAAGAAGAACTCAAAAGAGATTTTAAATTACGCCAAGCCATTCATAACCTCACCGGAAAACGAGAAATAACGGTTGTCAATATTCAAAAATTCAAAGATGATACACATATTTTGAGGTCGAACGATTACGACATCAATATTCAACGTATTTACTTTTTGGATGAAGTACATCGCAGTTACAGCCCAACAGGGAGTTTTCTGGCAAATCTTTTTAATTCTGACCGAAACGCCATCATGATTGGATTGACCGGAACGCCATTGATTCAAAATGACCGGAAATCAAAAACCACTTTTGGCGATTACATTCATAAGTATTATTACAATGCTTCCATAGCTGATGGGTATACCCTGAAATTGATTCGGGAAGGAATAGAAACCAATTACAAAATGCAACTGGAAGAGGCTCTGAAAGAAGTGGAGATTCTGAAAGGTGACGTTGAAAAAAGGGTTATCTACTCACACAAAAAGTTTGTAGAACCTATGCTCGATTACATTGTACAGGATTTTATAAAAAGTAGAATTCGTTTCGGCGATAATACTATTGGCGCAATGGTGGTTTGTGATAGTTCGGATCAGGCAAAAAAGCTCTATGAAATATTTCAATTGAAATATGCTCCGGCAAGTATTGAAAAAACGGAAGAATTAGACATTGCAGCAGCTCCGGTTAATGGATATATCAATTTCGAACAAGCCCAAAAGAAATCGTTATCGGCTGCACTTATTTTACACGATATTGGCTCAAAAGATGATCGCAAACAAGAAGTTTCAGATTTTAAAGAAGGAAAAATTGATTTTCTATTCGTGTACAACATGTTGCTGACCGGATTTGATGCGAAGCGATTAAAAAAACTGTATATCGGTCGTATTATCAAAGATCATAATTTGTTGCAAACGCTAACTCGTGTAAACCGACCTTATAAGGATTTTCGTTATGGCTTTGTAGTTGATTTTGCCGATATACGCAGTGCGTTTGATGCCACCAATAAAGCCTATTTTGAGGAATTACAAACAGAACTGGGTGACGAAATGGAAACCTATTCCAATCTGTTTAAATCCAAAGAAGAGATTGAAGAAGAAATGAAAGACATCAAAGAAAAGCTCTTTCATTTTGATTTACTGAATGCTGAGGTGTTCTCTCAGCAAATAAGCCTGATTTCCGACCGAAAAACCGTGTTGGAGATTAAAAAAGCATTGGAAAATGCACGCAACTTATACAATGTCATTCGATTAATCGGACATTTTGATTTATTGGACAAATTGGATTTCAAGAAATTAAATGAATTGTACAATGAAGTTTCCCGACATTTGGAACTGCTGAACCTGAAAGATTCAGTACAAAACAATGTAGATTCAACTAATTTACTGAATGTTGCATTGGAAAATGTGATTTTCATGTTCCGAAAAATATCAGAGGATGAACTAGTTATTGCAGATGAACTGAAAGATATGCTTCGTAAAACCCGTGAAGCATTGGGTGGTAATTTCGACCAACGTGACCCGGAATTTATCACGTTGTATGACGAACTGAAACGGCTTTTCAATAAGAAGAATCTGGACGAAATATCTCAGGAAGATATGAAACGAAATATAGGATCGTTACAACGGATTTACGACAAAGTAACCGAGCTGAACCGGAAAAATAATCTATTGAAAGCCAAATATGAGAATGATGCTAAGGAGCTGTCAATAAATAAAGTTTACAAGTTTGGTGAAATTATATAATTCCACTCTCCATGAAAATCATTCTTTACTATATTCAATTTTTGCTTTTCAAGTTCAGATACTTTTATTCCTGTCAGGTATATATTTTCAT
>JBBRTR010000021.1:0-28184 GCA_038244215.1 Bacteroidales bacterium | reverse complement strand
CTGAATCATTTAATGCTAAAATCAAAGCTTTTAGAGCATCGTTAAGAGGAGTGATTGATATTAAATTCTTTCTCTTTAGATTAACTAAAATATACGCTTAATCCACAACTTTTACGGGTGAGCCCACATTATCCCCACAATTAAAATAAATGAATATTGCTTATTGGAGTTCTAAATATGATAAAAATAATTTTTCTCAAAAACTCTCCACTACCCCATACAATCCCTTTTTTTCATTCTTAGCCTTTATATTCAATATCTAAAGTTTGTTAGTTCACTACAATAAAAGCGACTGTATGGCTTCGCATAGCCTTCAGAAATCATTATATCATTTATACATCTACCGTCGGGTAAATAGACATAAGCCAAAGTTCTTCCATAAACATCTTGTTGATTTTTCGATTCTATTTTTATACTCAACTTTGTGCCTGGTGGAATAAGCTCAATCAGAAAATTGAGTGACATTCTACCAAGCAACATCAAAAGTTGTCCGGCGATATGTGTTTCTCTTTCGTCCTGATTTAATTTCCGACATCTTTTTATTTCCAGAGCATCCATCCCCAAAAATCTTATTTTTGTCTCTTCTTTGTTGAATAAATCTGTCAAAATTAAACCATCTCCATCAATCACCCTGCTCAAAAGTTGGTGTGTTTTGATAATTTTCTGCGTAACTACTCAGCACCCCTAATTTGATGATACAGAATATTTTAGGATTTCGGTTGAAATTATTTTTTAAATAAGTCATTAAAAATTTGCTCATTTCGTTGATATACATTATCTTCGATGGGTGAAAGAGTAAATTTCAGACATAAATTTAGTGCTATAAGCAATCAATGGGAAAATTGATAGCTTAACCGTACAGCTCGATGAGGTAACAAAAGAAAATGTCAACCTAAAGGAAAGAATTGTCTATTTGGAAGAACGATTAGCTGTTTATGAAACACATAAAGACAGTCATAACAGCAGTATTCCTTCCATCCTCAAAGGAGTCGCTTGCAGCTCAAGCAAAAAAGTCGAACAAATTGCTTATTACACGTTCTTTGAGAGAAAAGTCGGGAAAGTTATCTGTCGGTCAACTGGGACATAAAGGCACTACGTTGGAAATGGTGAGCGACCCGGATTCAATAATTGAACATCAATCGGATTATTGTACACGTTGCGGAGAGAGTCTTTCTCAGGTAGTTGGTTCGGTGTCTGAGGTACGTCAACTTTTTGATATTCCGGCTGCTATTCGTCCAATTATATTTGAAAAGATATTAAACGAATGTACTGATAATCTGCATCAAAAGATTATTGCCATTAAGAAGAGTTTGACTAAGTATAAAGATAACGTATTCAAGTTCCTTTTTAATCCTGATGTTCCATACGATAACAATGCTTCTGAAAGAACTATCAGGATTATGAAAACCAAGCTAAAAGTCAGCGGAATGTTCAAGTCTGACCAAGGTGCAGATACATTCTGTCAAATTCAATCTATCGCACAAATGCCAAGAAGAATAACCAAAATCCCTTCTCGGCAATCCTTGCCGTGGCATATAATTATTGAACCCTTTTATTGGGTGCTGAGTAGTTACAAAAGTAGCAATTGAAAACTGAACTGAAAATACCTGATAAGATTCAGAGATATTTCAATAAAAGTGAGGGAACACGTTTTTTTACAGACTATATGATATTTAAATATTGATTGATAGATCGGACAATAGGTGTGAGGCCGCTGGGAGACTATTTGAAAAAAGTTGAATTAGAAGAATAGAAATGTATCTGACAAGACTCACCTGTTCTTTACAACAAAAAATCCCTGATTTCTCAGGGATTTACTTTTCTATAAATTAGATAATAGATTCAGGTCTCTCTTCATCGTGGTTCTTGAATCTTGGATCTTGGATCTTGGATCTTGTTTCTTACCTTCTGGTTACGCCATCTTTTATGGATCATTGTTCAAATACTCTGGTGTTAACAAAGTACCTTCACCCGGACCATCAGGAGGAATAGATTCTAAAGCTAACGAAATTTCATTATCCAATTTTACATGTTCGATATGAGGAGTTTCATATATGTGCTTTTTCTCAGATTTTATCATGGTTTCTATTATTTTAAAATTATTTTAAATGTTTTAGTTTCACCAGCATTCACTACTTTTACCATATAAATCCCAGCCTCAATTTGAGAGTCAATTACAGTAAAATTACTTTTCAATTGCTTTTCTACATTTTTTTTCCTACTGCTTTGTAAAACGTAAACTGTGCATTATTACTTAAATCTTTGCAATTTAAAGTTATCTGATTGTTGGAATTTTCATAAACTGAAACATTCTGATTATTGGCAGCATTCGGTTTGAAGTCAGTAGTAATGGACGGCGAACGGAACTTGATACGGAAACGATCATAAGTCCTGAATCGGCTACAACTACAAAATCATCCAAATTGAACCGTTGTACAAAATCCTCTACTATGGGTAGCATCGATCTACCTTCGTATTGTGAACCATTGAAAACGGAATATGAGAGTGGATAACCATCCTTACTCACCAACAAACCCAGAACTACTTGTGGTTGGCTGTGTTTGCTATCTTTTAAAACCCCGGCTCACGTAATTCATCTCATAATCAGCTTCAAAATACAAGGTAGTCACATCATAAAACATCAAACCAATTTTGCCTCCTAAAATCTTCTTTGTGTGTTCTACACTTATCTTCTGAATAAGCTCTTGTTGAGTGTTGTACAATTTATCCAAGTAACGGTAAATCCTGTGCAATTGTACATCTTGATCAAAATGAGACTTCAAGTAATCTACTGTTGCTAATTTGCTCATCGGTTGACTCAAACGAGATATTACCAACTGTTTTAGAATCTCATGTTCTATAGCATCAAACCCCACAACCTTAAATACTTGATCTAGTATTAATTGTGTGCCATTTATCAATACATTCTCGATATTTGACAATAAGTATTCTATAATTTTCTTTTCTTCTAGCTCTTTTTCGTGAATTTCAAAAATATCACGATCTCCACAACAAGCATCTATCCAGTGTAAACATTGTTTAAATAAATCATCAATCTCAGACTGTCCTTTGCTGTCCCGACTGTATGAATTTCTTTGTAAACTCCATTGCGCTTATCTACAACCACAACACTTGTTGTACCTGAGCGATTTTTCTTTTTGCGTATAAACATATGCAAAAATACAACTTTTCTGAGTTTGCGCTACCCAAACGGGTGGCGCAAAACTTATATAATATTGATTTCCTGAGAGTTACAAAACAGCTAAATTGAAAGTGTCAAAGTCAGGAGATAATTATATTTAACTATCTAACAATAGTATACTAATAAGGTCTGCCTTTGATGGGCGATGTTTGAATTGCATTTAAATGAAATGCCGTATTTCGCACAACATCAATGGCAGCAAAGCCGCAAATCTCTAAGCTCTATTTGGCTTTATTTTCACAACCTGACCAATACATATTTAAACCAAAGGTCATTTTTCCACTTTTGGAAATGTAACTCGGATCGAAAGCAACTAAACATTCAATAATCGTTTGTTCAAGAATTAGCTTGAGATTAAAGTCTTGAAAGTTGAATTTATTCTCAAAATTAATGCGAAAGTACTGCTCACCGTTTTTTCAAAAACGTGAGAGTTGTAGAAAATTAATACTACCTTTGAAGCTCAAAAAGAGCACTAGAAAGTTTGCAATAAACTGTTTTCGTGATTCTTTTAAAGTCGAAAACTTGTTAGATTTTAACATACTATATATCAGCGACATAGCATTTGGGTGTTCGTTGGATGGCATATTTATTTGATTACGGAATAATCTATAAATATACTGATTTTCAATGAATCACCCAAATGTTTTAACTTTTATTTTTTAGCTATTTTTTTCATAATCAAATACTTATTTCATTTTATAACGAACCATTGAAAGTATTTTTGTATGATTTATACTCTAATTCAAATGAAAGTCCAATTAAAATGTATTTCCTTTTTTATAATCTTCATTTTCCTTTTTACATCTTGCGACGATATGAAAGATGTTCCAACACCAATTGATTTGCCTGAAACTCCAGGAGAAACAGGTCAGTTATACGTTCTATCCGAAGGACTTTTCAACATGAATAACAGCACGTTGTGTAAAGTAAATTTCGAAAAGAGAACAATCACTACCGATTTTTTTTCACATATGAATGATCGAGGCCTCGGTGATACGGCAAATGATATGAAACTTTACGACAACATGATATGGATTGTTGTCACCGTTTCATCGCAGGTGGAAGTGGTTGATATAAATACCGGAATTTCTCTTCGACGAATTCCGATTTTCAATGATAAAGGTGTGGCACGACAACCTCGCTTTATAACTTTTTCAGGAAATAAAGCCTATGTCTGCTCATTTGATGGAACAGTGTGTCGCATTGACATTCCCACGCTGAAAATCGATGGTGTAACCACTTCTGGCCGAAATCCAGATGGAATTACGGTGGCAAATGGGAAATTATATGTTTCCAACTCCGGGGGTTTGGATATCACCGATTATGACAATACTGTTTCGGTCATTGATTTAAATACATTCAGCGAAAAAAAGAAAATTACCGTCGGAATAAATCCTTATAAAATTGAGACTGACAGTGAAGGTGATGTGTATGTGGTTTCCCGAGGAAATAATGCTGGAATTAAAGCTAGTTGGAGCCGGATTAATTCCAAAATAGATGAAGTAGTCCAGACCTTCAGCCAGTTACCTGCAATCAATTTTACTATTCAAAATGATACAGCTTATTTATATAACTTCGATTTTGTGAGCAATTCATATTGGATTAAAACTTTCGATTGCAAAACTGAGCAGGTTATTTCCGAAAATTTCATTTCTGACTCTACACAAATTGATCGTCCATTCGGAATCAGCATAAATCCCAAAAACGGATACGTTTACCTGACTGATGCACATAATTATACAGTAAATGGAGATTTACTTTGCTTTAGCCGAAATGGAAAATTGCTTTATAAATTGAAGGGTATCGGTTTAAATTCAAACTCAGTTTTGGTTGTTACCGAATAGATTTTTCAAAAAATAAAAAACTTGTATTCTAATCATTCTAAGTAGCTTAATCCAAACAAACCTAAATAAATTAAGATGTATTGACTTCTTTTTTTCTGTTTTTTTAATTTTAGGTTTTGTAGTATAAAAAAAAGCCGTATATTTGCACCCGCTAAGCAAAAATGGTACCATAGCTCAGTTGGTAGAGCAAAGGACTGAAAATCCTTGTGTCCCCGGTTCGATTCCTGGTGGTACCACACTAAAAAACACTAATAATCTTATATATAGATTATTAGTGTTTTTGTTTTAGTAGTTTGCACAACATTTGCACAACTTTATATTTTTAATCCTTTTTATTCTAACTATTTTACGTGGCAAAAATCAAAACAATAGTAATGTAGTAGTTGTGTTAATAAATAAATTATTTCCTATACTAAAAATAATATTATAATAACTTTTATGGGTGTTGAGAAACACTACATCACATTTTGTTTAGGTTAGGGTCTCAGATTTCGTCACCTTCTCTGTTACTTAATCACTAATGGTGTTCTATGAAAATCATTTTCCACAACCCTTAGAGGCAAAATACAATAATTAAAAAAAAGCTAAATTGTACGCTATTTTTAATCTGATTATTTTATTTATATTCAAATATATAAAGCTATTATAGTGATGGACTTATTATATTTCTCAATATAAATGCAGGATTTCCAATAAAAGTATCAAAGAGAAATTGTAAAGGTTTTGCATCATCGGCTTGAGTCGAAGCTAAAGTAATAGCAAAAATCTTAATTTTGGCTTCTTTAGGAAGAGTTATCGTTTTAGCACCACGAGCAATTGGGATTTCATACTTATACAAATAACTATATTGATAAGCCTCATTGCGCATCGGGTATGCATTGTGAACATGTGAAGCAAACCAGGCAATGTCATCAATTTTCACATACGGCAATTCCATACTATCCACTTTATTCTGATCATGGCTTAAAATACGGTTATAAAATTGTCCGATTTTGCCTGTCCATTGCTGGATATGAAGTGTTGTTAACTGCCCATCAACTATGAAATTAGATTGTGTATCTTCACTTGCCGCTGCCAGTAAATAGAGTTTTGTATAACTGCCCTGCGGCAAGGTAATGGTTTGTCCATTACATTCTAAAGCATTGTTTTCCCTATCAGTTTTATTTCCAATTTTGAAATGAACGTCTTCACTCACAATTTCATTTGGAAGCAATTCGGCCGGTAAAGATTGATTTTTATCAAAATTCCCATCAGCTCTATTTTCATCAAAACTGATGCCATCAATATTAAAAGGCAGTTCTACACTTTCCTGAACTCCAACATTTTTGTCAAAAGTAGGAGATTGAAATTTAACTGCAAAACTCCGAATGGTATAATGACTTAAATTAAATTCAAGCTCACCGTTTTTTATCGGAATACTTCCGATTTTTTGTTCTTGACCGCTTATTTCAAATGCTTCTGTAATTCTCCCAGTAAAGCTGACTTTCACGCTTTTCAGATCCTTTCCAGAAAGTTCATTGACACGAACAATATAAAAATCAGAATTTTCTGATTTTTTGAACGCCATTAATCCAACCTGAGGATTGTTAATTGAAATCATTGATATTGATTGTCCAAGCTTACCAACATGCTTCGATGTTTCGAAAGCAATTAAAGGTTGATTGAAAAACTTAGCTTGCCAAGGCGATTCAGCCTTACTCCAATCGCCTTCATGGCCATAAACAGCATACTTAAAATCATGAATTCCCCAATCCTGTGTGCTTTGATAAGTCAGCCAACTCCAACGAATTGGATTAATTTTAGGTGTATAAAGTAATGTAAGCCGCAATGTATTGTCATCGGGTTTATCCGAACCATATTTACAATCTTCGAGAATGGATACGCCGTATTTTCCTGATTTATCAGTAAGGTCAAACCATTCTTTGGATGGAACTTCAAATTTTTTCTCGTTATTATTTCCTCTCAAAATAGTACCAACACCTAAATTATACGTTGCATTTTCGTTTGAAACTGCTAGTGGAAAAGAAGCTTTGAGACTTACTTCACGTGATTGCCAGTCTATTTTGTTTGTTATTTCCAATCGTTTTCCAGCTTCGCCCGAAGATAAACTGTAATATTGCTCAATTTTCGAGTTTTGACCTTCCCGATCAACTTTCAAAGTAACCCGAACCGGACCATTTTCAACAATGGTCAGTTTAGTATTTTTATCCATATAATCAATTGGTGCTTTTTGACGGTCTTTCCAGTCCATATTCCACGCCGGCCACTCATTTGGTTGTTCTTGTTGAAATTCGAGTCGTGCCGGCTTTAATAATATTTCTTTTGAAGCTTTTTTATCAAAAATACTCAATATATCGCCATTTGCAGCTATTTTCACTTTATAGAATTCATTTTCTAAACTGTTCTGAGTCACCTCTAGTGTGTTTTTTGTTTTGAAAGGCGAAATTTCTCGAACATCAAAAACGGCCAATCCGGCAGAAGGCATATCAGCCAAGAAAATAAATTTCAACTTATTGCCATTATTTTCAACAATTTGCGAAGGAACTTCTTTTCCATTCTTGTCAAAAACTGCAATAGCTTTTGGTTCAACATCAAATTTAAGTTCAGCCGTCACCACATCCTGACGACTTCGGATAACAGGATTATAAACCACAATCGATTTCCCCTGCGTTTGTGTATTCATTTTCGAAGAAACAGCGCTTACCCCATGTTTCAAAACTTCGGCAAAACCGTTGGCAGCAATGAATTCATCATTCCATGCATATTCGTAAGCTTTCGGAATGCTTGTTCCGGGAAGAATATCATGACACTGGCTAACTAAAACCAAATCCCATGAACTATTCAGCTTTTGAAAAGGATATTTTGCAGCACCCAACCAGTCTGCAAAAACAGAGACCTGTTCAGCGGATTGAGCCAGCAATTCGTTTTTGCGGTTCATTCGTTTCATAAATGCCTGTGATGTCATCGAGCCGGCACTGTGCTCAATCAACAATAAATCATCCGAATAAACAGGAAGTTTTTCCCTGATTTCAGGAGTAATATCTTTGTACATTTGATCGGAAGAAGTCAGCAGAACCTTGAAATTACCATCTTTATTTTTCAAACTTGCTTCGGCATTTTTTACATCGTTTTCCCGTGGAGCGCCTCCCCGATCACCCACACCATAATATCGATAATCAAATGCGAAACCTGTGTTTTTCAAATCTTCGTTTAATCTTTCAATCCACTTTTGATCTTTATCGAGTCTTTTTTCAATCTGCCCCGTATAACTTGTTGCATTCAATGCCGCAATAATACCTTTGCCATCCGGTCCGTTCCAAACGCCAACGTTAAACGGCACTCCTACAGCAGAACGCCACGTTAGTTTTTGAGTGGAAAAACCGAGCAATCCACAATGATTAAAAATTGTAGGTAAATTACACAAAAAACCAAAACAGTCCGGCAACATATAATCATAACTTTCAGTTTTGAATTCCTTGCGAAAGAAATCATTTCCATATAAAATCTGTCTGATTAACGATTCTGAAGAAGAAATATTCACTTCACCCTCGTCGACGGATGAGCCAGAAACATGCCAACGTCCTTGTTTTACATATTCCTGAACCTTCTTAAATAATTCAGGATAATACTCTTTCATCATATTATAACGACGCGAACCAGTGAAATTGAAAACGTACTCAGGATATTTTTCGAAAAGCCGGAAGTTTTCAACCATCGTATTGAGAATATATTCATTAATGGTGGTCGGATAATCCCAATTCCATTCCGTATCCAAATGTGCATAACCCACTGTATAAAGCAAGCGGTCTTTGGAAATGTCATACGATTTTGGAGATTGTAGTGGCTGTGCTTTTAAATTCAGAGAGAAAGCTGCAATTAGCAGAATAAAAAATGTGATTTTTTTCATATAAACTTAATTTTACAATAATATCTAAAGTAATTTTGAATAAAATATTAGTTTAGCAATACAGTTTTACCTGTTTTTGCTGATTCACGAGCAGCTTCGAGTATTTGTACAACCTGAACGTTGTTATCCAGAGAATAAAGATCATAGGGTTTCATCGTGATTTTTCCTTTTAGAACATCGAAAAAATACGAAAAAGGGTCTTCGTAAACCCGAATATTGTTTGCTGTTATTTTTTCTTGTTTTTCGGATGGCATGATTCTGTTTCTCAATCGCATGTTATCGTTATCAATGGTGATAATAAAACCTGAATCTCCGTATATTTCCATGTCTTTCCTGTTGAACGGCCAGTTCCAAGATGCCTGAATAATGCATTGAGCTGTTGGATAGGTCACTATTATTATTGCATCATCGTCAACTTTCGGATAAATTTCCGGCTTGTATTGTTTGGTCACAGCAGTAACTGAAATTGGTTTCTGACCTTGCATTAATCCTGTCATCAAATTTGCACCATAGCAGCCGAAATCTATCAATGCTCCACCACCATTCTGAATGGGATCGGTCAGCCAATCCAGAAAAACCTTATCACAACCTATTTCTTTTGGTCCTTGATGACCATCATGAATAACAACCTTTTTCAGTTTGCCCACAAAATTGCTGTCATTGACTAATTGAAATGATTTTGCTGTGGTGGGATACCACGAAGTTTCAAAATCAGTCAGCAGTTTAATATTATATTTATGAGCCAGTTCATACATCTTGTTTGCGTGTTCCATATTGGTGGCAAGAGGTTTCTCTACCATGACATCAATGCCACGTGGCGCACAGGCTTCGACGACTGCCATATGTTCGTAAACAGAACCAAATGCAACAACTGCTTCAGGCTTTACTTTGTCGAGCATTTTTCCCAGATCGTTATAAATCAAATTCGGATTAAATCCATATTTTTTTGACAAACTAAGTGCAAGCTCGGTATTCGGTTCGTAAACTCCTGAAAGAATAAAATCGCCTTTATCCTTTCTGCCGAGAATGAAGGCAATATGTCCATGGGTCATTCCCGCTATCCCCAAACGAATTGGCTTTATAGGAATAGATTGTGATTTTGCATCAGAAATAATGATACAAAAAAGCAAGAAAAGTAAGATTAACTGTTTTAGTACTTTCATTTTGTCTATATTTAACATCGCTTTACTTTCTAAATATTTTTAATTTTCAAGACACAATATGACTTTTTTATTTCCAAATACAATAGAACTCATTTCCAACATATTATCTATTCAAATCTATAATGAAGAATTAGTTATTTCCGAATAAAACCTTTTTCACAATGAAACTGTCCTCAGCATTAATACGGATATAATAAACTCCTGGAACTTTCATCGAAACTTGATTTGTATCTCCGGTTAATTCTTTTTGAATTATTTCTTGACCCCAATTATCATAGACAATATAGGATCCTTTTAGGTTGAGTTTATTCAATATCGTGATTGAATTTTCTTTTGAATAAATAGAAAAACTATTAGATAGTTTATTCTGTTTAAGGTCAATTATACCACTTATATTAGTATTAACATAATCGAATGCTTCAATAATTGAACCGTCGGTTCTTTCTGCAGTAAATTTCAAAATATTTTTATCAATATCCATTTTACAAAAATGATATGATTTATCCATCTTCACAATGTTTGGTCTATCAGCCGGAATATACAAAGGTGCACCACCACCTCCTGATGTAATGTGCATTACATTATTTACATATGCCCGTGAGTAAAAATGATTATGTCCTGAAATGATAAACTGAACTCCGTATTTAATACACAATGGCTGAATGAGTGTCTGAACGGTTGTGTTATTTCCATGACCACCCGATGCTGGATATGCTGTCCAACCCGGCTCATGATCCAATATAATTTTCCAGGGTTTTGAAGAGGCTGCCAAGTCGTTTTCCATCCAAGTGTATTGAGCACTTCCTTGTGTGTATGATGTATATTGATCCAGAACTGTAAAATGTATTGGGCCATAATCGAATGAATAATAATATCGACCCGAAGCATACTCTGGATATGGGAAGTATTTTCCAAAAAGGGCACCTTGTCCCTCATGATTGCCCATCGATGCCAAATATGGTAACCTTGATAACATTTCCTGAATACTGGTAAATTGTGGATCAAAAAACTGACTTGTCCAATAGGATTCGTTTTGTCCATCCGAAATCAGATCACCACTCATTATTATTAAAGATTGTGATTTTGGATTCAGATTTATTTCTTCCATTATCTTTTTGGCAATTCCATTATGAGTTGCCGGATAAGTGCGGGTATCACCATAAGCATAAAAACTTACTACAGTTGCGGTATCGGCAGCTCCACTAAAAAAATTACCGATCTTCGATTCTGCATTATTAGTAGTTACCCGATAATAATATTTTGTTCCGGGAGTTAATCCGTCCAACATGATTTTGTGTTGGTGAGATGCTCCGTATTCAGTTGTATTTTGTGAACCTGTTGAATAAGTTTCGTCAGTTCCCCAGTTAACAGTACATGTATTTGTATTTAGTGTCTGCCAAACAATCATCATTTTAGCATTATCGGCAGGGTAAAGCAGATAAGGAGCTTTTAAGAAATCAGAAACTACGGTCTTTGTTTTAATTAGAGACCGATTAGAATCATTTATTTGAGAATAGGAAACTAATGAGATGTAAAGTAAAATAAAAATTGAAATTTTCTTCATGATATTTTTTTGTTGATTATTGTCTTTAAACTTAACTTTAAAAAGCATTGAGTATTAGTTACTATTTATTTGGTTTTCGTTCAAATGTTATTAAAACATTTCAGTGAGTAAAAGAATCCTTATCTTCAAATAAGGTAGTTGAAATTTTCTTTAATGAAAATCAATAAAGGAAAAAGATTTTTTTGCTTCAATGATTATCGGATGGGCATTACAATTGATAATGGCTTTTCTTTGCGAAGCATCCGACCAGCTTCACCTGTCAACCACAAATAAAGATCAGAAGGTTTTCCATCAATGTTTATAAATTCAGCTGTTTTACTAACAGGAGGATTATTTGTGCATTTAAAAATCGCTGTACCTTCATTAACCTCATCAAACATTGCCACATAAAGCATATCGACTCCAGAATTCAATGCAGTTGAAATTTGTTGCCAATAAAACCGACCTCCCTGACGTGGAATAGAACCACTTGGTTTAACATCGTCGGGAAATTCTGATCTACTCAGATTATGCCAGCTAAAGCCGGGACATACACACGGAACGTAATCTACCTTATTTTGATCGCACCATTTCATATCTCCCAGAATAACATCACGATAACGATCCATATCGTTGTGTAACAACGGACTAAATCGCTGTACCGTCCATGGCAAAACAATGTCAGACTTTTTGATAATATCATGTAAATAGGGGTCGTTTATACAATCAGCATTTAAATCACGCCAGAAAGTTGGGACTCCCAACATTATGGAACAACCACCATATTTGGGGTCGTTTTTCAAAAAATCGATTAATCGTTCAATTCCTATATTTCGAATATTGTAAGGTCTGTCCGGAAAACCGATTCCCCAAATGGCAACTAAAGGTTTGTTGCGGTGAAAAAGATAGGTTTTCGTTCCTTTTTGATTTGTTACATTCAATGAATCAACAAGGTATTTCCAATCTTCAATTATCGAGGAGCAATCTTCACCCGAAGCTTTTAATCCCGATAAATCGTACATTACTGCAATTGCCCGTTCATATTTCGAAGCAGCTTCCAATGCATATTTCAATACGGTTGTTGAAGCAATTCTGTTATCTGTTTTTTTTGTTGCATTAAAAAACCGCTGCATAAAAACGCCATCAACTCCATACTCTTTCATCCACTTAAAGTGCAAATCAACAGTACTTTGGTCAGTTGAACTGAAAAATCGGGCAGTTGTTCCATCCTTCAATCGAAGTCCCGTAGGATATGTTTTTTCGTATTCATTCAATTCAGGCCACATATCAATTCGGATTTTATTTTCATCCGGATACATCATTCCATCTTTTTGCGGATGAAACCAACCCTGATATCCAGCCATAACAAGACCTTTATAAGAAGGGTACATAGTGGTTTTCGAATGTTTGTTTTGAGCAAACAAAACTGTAGTAGTAAATATACTTATTACAATAATGAATATTGATTTTTTCATTGTGCTTATATTCAGATAATTTCTTGCTTTTTTTTCCTAATTATGAATAAACGATTCATTATCTTTTTTGTTTACAAACCGGCAAACTGGAAATTTCAACATAACGATGTGAAACACTATCTTTGTAGACTTTCACTATTCTAAATCCCGGTTTTGCATTCCCTAATTGTTTGCCAACTGCTGAAGTAGTAACCATATCAATACCATCGTACCATGCTTCAGCATTATTATGAAGATGTCCGGCAAAAATAGCGATCACACCATTTTCCTTAAATAACTTCATGTATTGAGTTCTTTCAGGTTCAGAGATATTCGAGTAATTCTTCTTTTCATTAATATCTTTTATAAAAAAAGGATGATGTGCAAAAACAATTTTTCGCATTTTGACTGAATTTTTCCCCAGAGTTTCTTTTAGCCAGTCAAACTGCTTATCACCTAGTTCTAAATCTGAATTAATATAGTTACTATTGATTCCGATAAATTGTACGTTTTTATAAGTAAAATCAAATTTATCATTATTATAATACTTAAAATAAAAATCTATCGTTTCTTTAGTCGGTTTCTGTCCCAAATCATGATTACCCGGAACTAAATACACGGGTATATTTTTGTTAATTAAGTCCTTAATCTTTTTAAATGCCTTAATTTGAACAGTATCTGTACGATTATTTACAAAATCGCCGGTAATTACAACAAACTTCGGTTTTGTCTTATTTATAAAATCAACCGCAGTAGTAAATAATTTTATTTCTTCATCACAATTTTGGTTGTTGCTTATAAATCCCATCTGAGTATCGGTCAGTTGGATGAATGTAAATAACTCTTTTGTCGATTTTCCGAATGAAGAATTTATTACACAAATTGAAATAACTAGAAACATTAATTTTTTAGACATATTCTTTTCTGAAATTAAATTTAAAACCACCACCAAATATTTGTCAATTTGATGGTGGTATGTATTTGAGTTGATTTAAAACAAGTTAGGGATTGACTTTGAATTGTTTTTTTACAAGATCAAGATAAGTGGTTCCGTATCCTACCGATGGTTCTATCTGGCAATCATACTGCCAGTAATTCCAGGATGAAATAAGAATCATATTGTGTTTGTCGGCATTCCATTTGGCAACAGTACAAAATTTACTAAAAAAAGTCGGACTATTAGCATTATAAGGCAAATAGTAAGGAGATATTGGATTTTCATTTCCCAGATTTGCATTCCAACCCGGACTGATATTCGGTACATATTCAGTTCCCCAGGCGTTAAACCAACTCTTCGAATATTTCCAGTTTTGATCAACAAGTGGATGAAATTCGTAAACCCTGTTAAAATCATTTACATCAATCTCGACGTAGCGTGCATGATAAATAGCATCTACGGTGTTTTTTAATAAATATTCGTAACGTGCTGGTGGTGACCATCTTTCTTGCTGGCCAACTATAAACAGGTCATAACCAGTTGCTTGTTTAACAGCCTGTCGTAATCTTTTATAAAACTTTATAGCATTACCACTAAAAAGGTGATATGCATTACCTAAATAAATGACCGGCTTTCCATCAACTTTCAACATTCTGTCATAACTATAGAATTTAGACAAACATTCAACAAAATCCTTTATCATAGCATCAGCGGCTGTAATTGAACCTGCCATTTTCTTTTCTATAATCATACTGCTGTCTTTAGAACTGGCAGCTATTAATCCTAATAAAGTTGTTCCAAAATCGTATTTTAAAGCAAACTTCAAATTACCAATTTCAGGAGATGAGATAAGCTTCTCTAGATTAGCCGAATCGTTTGAAAACGATGAGCTTGGTGGTAATGCCGACATATTTTTTGGTCCGCATGAAACCAATACATAGTCAATTTTAGCTTGATTAATCCAGCGTAAATGAACATCCAGGATTCTTTCTGTACTATCAGCAGTTAGATTGAAAACACTTGAATATCTGCCAACGACCGGAGGTGTGGCAAATAAATCAATGACTTTTGCACTCGACCCATAACTTGGAACACTATACAGATATTCAACTCCAACCAAATAATCTTGGGTTACAGTCTGAAATTCAGGAATCGGATAATTCAGGAAATGGTCATTAATAGTTGGACCATCCGGTTGACAGGCAGTAAATAATGCCACTACTCCTATAATTGTCAAATAAAATTTAATCTTTTTCATTAAAGTATTTTTTTTCTTAATTTACAGCTTCTATAAATAGCCATTGAACTCCTTTTGGATCCAAATCATCAACAACTGTTGTATAATCTTTTCCCTCACGTGCATACCAGTTTCTGAATGCTCTGTTGTTAAATTGGATTTTTAATGCCAACAACTGATCCTGAGATTTACGAGTATATGGCTTTGCAAGTTTTAGATACGTTGGTAAAATATCACCGCCGGCACCTAAATTACCACAAGCTTTATTATAGGCTACTGCATTATACTTAACTTCATCAGGTGGATATTGCATTCTTTCAGGCAAGTTTGCAATTTTTCCCTGCCCTCCTGATATTAAATTTCCGGGACTCATATGTGGTGGTAAATCAAGTAACCGGGTTCGACGTATATAGCACCATGCATCATGCGCTCCATGAAAATATCCGGCTATCCAACGCTGAGCTATGATTTGCTGAAGTGGGTTTGCACTGATATTTGAACTAACCAAATTAAGATAATCTGATAAAGCATCCGTTCGTGCAACACCCCATTTTACACCTTTTTGAGAACGATATGTCGCAGCCTGAGTAGTTGTCAGACCATATTGTTCAAATGAAGCATCAATTCCGGCATTGTAGTATTGTTCTTGTGTTTTAGATCCCCCCCAACCGATCAATTTAGCTTCGGCTTGCATAAAACACACATCAGCATACCAAAATACATTGATTGATCCATCTGCTTTCAGAAAAGAACTATTTACAAGTGAATATTGAGTAGAAGATAACATTCGTAAAGGATTAGCCTGACTTACCTGACTACTACTTTCGTCCAATCCGGCATAGGTATTAGCAGGTGAAACGGGTCTTCCATTATAAGGAATGCCATATTTAACCGCAGCTCGAACAGTAAAACTTTCGTCCCAATAAACAGTATCAACAAATGTAAATGCTGCACCAACAACATCTGCATATTTTGTCATGCGTGGATCTTTATAAGAACGTTGATATACAAACATCATGTGTGAGTAAGCGGGTTTTGAAGCTGCATCGGATAAAGTATAGACATATTTCGTATAATAATCGGAATTTTCATTTAAATTAGAACCATTCCATTTCAAAAATACATTCTGAGTATTTGAAGACACTAAATACGATTCTTTACTAATTGATTCTTTACCATACAATTCAGCATCTGCCGGCACTGCATTTTGAACTTCCAAGGCAATTTTCAAACGAAGTGTATTCGCAAATGTTTTCCATTTTTCAATACTTCCATCGGTAAAAACAAGATCAGTTCCGAATTTATCTTTTGTAGGATCAAGCCCGTTAAATGATTCGGTAAGCCGTTTTAAAATATCACTGTAAATAAATTCTTCCGTATCGTATGGAATACTGGTGATATCGGTACGACAAGCATCAGTATAAGGCATACCGCCAAAAGAAGTTGCGCCAAAGTAATACAAATAACATTCCCATATTTGTGCAATCAAGACACGATTTGCATAATTCGGATCATCTTTATATGTTTTTTGGATGTTTCTCAACAAATAGATTGTACCGTAGAAATCCGTCCAAAAGTTATTCACGTCGGATGAACTTGATCCGTAACGTGGCATGTCACCACTTTGCATTGCAACCTGATGTGAATAAGGCCAATATATTTTAGCATTCATGTTGGCAATACTACTCATTGATCTCTTTACTGCGGTCGCCATCAAATTTTCAGGTTGCACCTTAGTAAATTCATGTGGATTGGTATTTAACCCTTCAAACCCATCTGTACATCCTGATAATACAATCAGAGAAACACTCATCAAAAGAGATAAAATAATATTTTTAGTTTTCATTATAAAAAAATTTTCCATTTATTTAAACTTTTATTGTTTAGAATGAAATTTTAAAGTCAAATCCGTAATAAGCAGCTGGTAAAGCAAATGCAGATTCAATACCCTGATCATTTCCACTTGAAGCAGTAGCTTGAGGGTCAATGCCAAACGGTGTATTTTGGTAGAGTGTCCATAAATTTCTTCCAACTATTGCAACATGTATATTCTTAATAGGAGTTTTTTTCAGCAATTTTGAAGGCAACTCATAACCAATTGAAACTTCTCGTAATTTTATATAGGATGCATCGTAAAGAAATGCACTTGTCATTTTAGAAGCTTGTTCCCAATAAGTTTGAGCAGATAAATACTGAGTGTTTTCGCCTTTATATTCATATTTACCGGTTTCAACATTCAATCCGTAAAGTTTACCGGGGAATGTTCCTCCTTTGATCCGACCTGTATCAGAATATGGAAGACCGGTAATCGTATTGATTCCATTCAATTCATTTCCATCTTCTTTAAGTACCAGATAGCTAAATGAGTATGCATCCCTGAATTCCAGAGAACGCAAGGAGTTTCCCTGATCAACACCTGTATAATCAGATGCTGAAAATACCATACCGCCCGATTTGAAATCCAACATTACATTCATATCAAAATTTTTATAACTAATTTTATTGATGAATGAGCCGGTAAATTTGGCCTGAATATTTCCCAAATATTGGTTATTTGCACTTATCGGTTTACCATCCAATCCAATCATGTGGTATCCATCAGCATCTTTAAGATAATCTGTACCACGAATTACACCGTAAGGTTGTCCTTCCTCGGCATTAATTGTTACGGAACCCCAACCGCCAAGTTGAAGTGAAGAAACGCCATCCATGATAGAAACAACCCGGTTATCATTGTGTGCCCAGTTTACAGTCATATCCCAAATAAAACCGGATTTTGTCTGAATCGGACGAGCATTCAATGCTATTTCAACACCTTTATTTTGTATCTCTCCAGTGTTATACATTCTATCGGTAAAACCTGTGCTGGTAGCAACTTTTGCACTAACAATCTGGTCGATTGATTTTGTAAAATAATAAGATGCATCAATTGAGATACGATTTTTAAAAAAGCGCAGATCAGCTCCGACTTCGGTAGAGTATGTTGTTTCCGGCCGTAATTGGGGATTTTTCAATTTAGAACCTACTGAAAACAGAGGAAGGCCATTAAATATCTGGTACTGTCTGAAATTATTAATTAATTGATTAAAATCAGTCCCATTACCTACTTTTGCCCAAGAGGCTCTTAATTTACCAAAAGTAAAAACTTTATCAGGTAACTGAAAAGCATCACTAAATACAAAACTACCACTAATTGAAGGATAAAAGAATGAACAATTTTCAATTGGCAAAGTCGAATTCCAATCATTACGTCCCGTAATATCAATGAAAGCCCAGCTTTTAAAACCAAAACTTACAGCACCATACAAACTCTCACGACGAATTCTTTCTAAAGATTCGTTTGTTGTTGAGGCTTCTGCAGCATTTGACAAACTTGCCATGTCATGTACAATCAATTTTGAAACTGTGGATTGAATTGAATAGTATGAATTTTCACGCCAGCTTCCTCCTAAGTTTGCATTCACAGAAAAATCAGTTAAAAAGGTTTTGTTGTACGTAAAAAAACCTTCATATTGATAGTTGTTTATATTTTTGTTAAATGTGGAATATTTCCCATCCGGTGCCCATAACGAACCTTTATTCGTAAAATCAAAACCACTTCCACCTTGAGAATCAATAGAGCCCCGAACCAGGAATTTAAGATCTTTATAAATTTTAAAAGTTAAGTCCATACTTGCTAATAACCATTCTTTTTGGTCTTCATTCCAACATTCATTCAACGACCAATATGGATTTACAAATCCGGCATCCGAAGTTGTGTAACGTAATGCATTCCCATTTGCATCTTTCCATGGTATCAATTCGGACAATCCCATATCGCGTGGGAAAAACAGATAGGCTTTCATCGGGTTTCGATCACTCCAACCACTATACGGCCTGTTATTAATCTTATCGAGTGTGTAGCGAACCGATGCATTTGCCTGAATAGATTTGGTAATACTGTAATTACTGGTTAAAGAGAAATTATGTCTGTTGCGAAGATTAGTTCCCTCCAACACATCATTACTTGCAGTATTTGTATAACTGAATCGAAAACCAGCTACATCATTTGATTTACTGATTGAAAAATTGTTTGTGGTTTGTAAAGCTGTCTGATAAAAATCAATGACATTGGTCGGGTTCGGTTCATAATATTTCATTACACCATTACGTCCCTGTACCTGAAAAGTTCCTAACATGGGTATGCCCCATGATTTTCCACGGTAAGGTAACATTAATGACACATTTGGTTGTTTCACATCACGATAGGTGTTATTTTCTCCCAGTCTGAATGATTGTCCTCCACCATAAATATTTTGAAATTCAGGATACTCAATGATAGTATTCCACATCATATTTAATCCGTAACTAACACCTAGCCCTGAATTCTTATTTGCTTTTTTAGTAGTAATTAAAATCACACCGTTTGCGGCATCGGCACCATATAAAGCAGCTGCGTTTGCACCTTTAAGTACTTCCATACTTTCTACATCATCGGGGTTGATATTCGCGGCCATATTACCATAATCAAGGTCACCCGACTGACCCATATCATTTTGAATAATTACTCCATCAATTACGAATAATGGTTGATTATTCCCTGTTAAAGATTTATTCCCACGTATTTCAATTCGGGTGGAAGCACTTGGGCTTGCTCCTGCAATTACATTTACACCAGCCACTTTCCCGGCAAGCATATTGGTAAGATTAGAACTTCGAGATTCTGTCATTGACTCCACTGAAACACTCTGACGGGCATAACCAAGTGATTTCGCATCCCTATTTATACCTAATGCTGTGACAACTATTTCATCAATCATTTTGGTATTTTCACTCAATGAAATATTAATTGTTGCATCTTTTGATGCTTCAACGTTTTTAGTTTCGTAACCAATCATTGAAAAAGATATTGAAGCTTTGTTCAGTCGAGTTATATGAAGAGTGTAGCGTCCATTAATATCTGTAACAACTCCGAAAGATGCATTCTTTACCACAACATTGACTCCTGGTAATGGCGATTGGTCATTTGCATCCACAACAGTACCTTTCACTACAAAAGCCTCCTGTGCCACTAATATAGTAGATGTGAAAATGCAAAGCAGCACAACTAACTTAATTTTAATATTCTTCATTTAAAGATGTATTTGATATACTGAATTTAGTGTGTAATATAAAGAAGCAAACGACCCGACTTTATTGCCGAGTCGTTTGCATAAAAATTAAAATACTATCTTTTTAAAACTATTACCAATATTAACTATATATAATTGTCCTTGTTTCAAAGAAATTGTTGTAATTCCTTTTTCAATCTGACGTTTTACAACTATTCTACCTGTTAAGTCCGAAATAGTAACTAATTGGTTTTCGGGTGAATTAATTGTAATAATGCCATTAGAAGCAGTCACGTAATTTAATTGTGTTTTGGGTTGGTTTATTCCAGCTAATACACAAATACCTTTCAGTTTGACTGTTTTTGAAACTCCAGTACCGGTTAAAGTGAAATTTTTCTCAAAAATACCTTCGCTCGTTGGATTAAAAGTAACCACCAGATTTGTATTGAATTCATTAAAAGTACCACTTATTGAAGTTTTGTCCAAACTAAATGGTGCAGAAGTTGCCGGAGTCAGAGTTCCGCTTACTTTACTTGCCAGAATTGGTATTGTCAGTGATTTTGAGGCACCTAACTGTATCTCTCCAAAATCAATATCACCGTAACTATTGAAAATAGTTGGACCTGTTGCAACCTGATATCCTTTCACTGAAACATTGTCTAAACGTATCTGAGTCCCTGTACTCCAGGCAGTTTGCCAGTTCGTCAGATCGGGCTCTGAACTTGCAAATGAAGGTGCTCCAAACAACCAACGTACATCCACTCCAACTTTACCATTTGCTTCAGCCGGTAATCTCAAATCAGTTACTTGCCCATAAGTAATCCCTGTTTCACTTACTTCTATAACATCGAAAGATTTTTTAGGAGTAAAATTAACCCATGCTCCATCTCCGATACGGTATTGTACTGTAAAAGAATGTTGATAACTTGAACTGGTACCGCTCGTGGCGTGGCTCGAATTAATTGAGACATTAAATAAACCTGTTGTTGAAAATGAAGTCTGAAAATAACGTTCGGATCCATCGAGTGTATTCCATCCTGTTCCGCAACGAACATATCCTCCTTTTGATGGAGCTGACCATTTACGGGTAACCGGATTAGTGTCCGGATTGTAAGTTGGATAAAACATTTGTTCGGTACCTAATTTTGCAGTTAATTTCTGCACGCCATAATCTGGAAGTATAACCGCAAATAAAGACTGGCCTACAGGTACACCTGTAGCTCCACCTAACCATGTATCAAAGTTCCAAGCTGCAATTGTTTGTTGATTTTGTGCTATCAATGTCATTGAAGATAGCAAGATTATTGACATGAAAATTAGTTTTTTCATAAAATGTATTTTTTAAAGATTGATAAATATTTTTTTATTTTGTACAAAGGAAACTATTGCTAATTAAAATCTGTTTAATTTCTCATTAATAATAGTTACTGAATAGTAAGATTAATACATTAATTTTATTTCAATGAAACTTTAAAAGCTTTGTTTCCAATTTTTACAATGTAAATTCCATTTATTGCAGGAATTTCCTGATTAGAAACAATATTTTTTAATTCAGCCACTTTAACTCCTGTGAAAGTATAAACTATAGCATTTAAACCTTCGGCACCATTGATATTTATTTTGCTATTGGCTCCTGAAACCTTAATTGCGTCTACTTTATCAGGGGTTAAAGCCGAAGGAGCTTCTGCAACTGCTGTAATTGATACATTATCAATACGACTTTGAGTAGTTACAGCTGTACCATCGAACCCTGTCTGTAAAAAACGAAGTTCAAGTGCTGTAACGCCTTCAGCTGCAACTGGTAATGCAATATTATCAAATTTTACAGGGATATTGGTTTCTCCAACAAAATTAATAAATACCGGATCACCGACTGAAACCCAAGTTCCAGTTGAACCATTCCTGTATTGCAATTGTAAATAGTAATAACGCGAACTACTATCGGCAGAAAATCCGGCAGTTACTTTAATTGTAGTATAACCTGCAGTTGATAAACCAATAATGCGATAATAAGTACCTACCAACATACTTGAAGTACGAACATAACCTGCTGCTGTAGGAGTACCCCAAGCTCGAACCGTTCCACCTTCGCCATCTGAGAACATATTTTCGCTGCCAATTTGAGCAGTAGCAGCTTGATTGCCAGCATCTGAAAGAATAGGTGTACTAATGGTTTGTCCTGCAGGTACACCAGTTGCTCCACCACCCATCCATTTGACGAATGTCCAGTTTGCCAATGTAACCTGAGCTACAACTGTACTAAAACCGAGTACGATTAAACCTAAGGTTAAAAACGTTTTTAAAGAGTAATGTTTTTTCATGATTTTAATTTTTAAAAGTGAATACTATAATTGAGTTTTAAATATTTTATCATTTACTTTTACAATGTAGATATGCCCGGTCGATAATTCTGCTTCTTCCCGTGCTTTTATATTTTGAAGTTCAAGCACTTTAGAACCAGTTAGATTGTACACTTTTACATTTGATCCTGCAGCTTCTGAGATGATTAATTTATTATTGGATGCTGTTACTTTTACGTGATCTGATTCTTTATTCATTATATTTGTCGGAGTTAATACTTCTCCGTAGACACGAATATTATCTATTCGACTCATTCCGCCAGAAGCGATCACAGTTGTACCATTTACCTGATAATCGTCTGCCCTGATAATTCGTATATCAATCCTGTCTTGATCTGCACATCCTGCTGGAAGTGGGAAACTAAAATATTTTGTCGTAACAGTCCTACCATCTGTTAATGCGTAGGGCGAGGTGTTCAATTTAGTCCAAATTCCATCCGAACCAACTCTTGCCTGAATATCAAATCTTCCTGCACCAGTATTGGATGACCATTGCTGAAATCTTATACCTATATTATCATATCCTTTTGTGTTAACATTATATATATACCAATACAAATCACCGTTGGCAACTGTAGGATTCCCCCAGTTTGTAGAAATAGCATAACCATCAATGGCATCGGATGCTTTTTTAAGATACCTGTTTGTGTTTGTCTGCTCTGAATTAAACTTTGCATTCGTATTATTTGTCCCACAACTATCCGGCGATAAAGAGTTGTCAAGTGATTGTACCCATACAACTGCAGTACTACCAGTTCCATCGGCTACCCTGAAATCCCATAAAGCAAGTGCTACCTGTGCATTTAAATTTAATGAACCAATGATTAATGCGATTACACATAGAGAGTAAGTCTTTTTCATGATTATAATTTTTAAATATTGGTAATAATAATTGATTCTTAATGCAAATATCGTTGCCACGTATTAATTTTATATTAATACTATATTAATTTGTAGATGTTTTTGAATAAATTTCTGATTTTAATCAAAATATAGCACTGGATTAAGTGTTTTATAAATATTTTTTTTGTTTTGTGAGAATTATGATTGATTTTTTAATTTTAATACTATCATTTTTTAGTCATTATCGATAAGGACAGATAATGATAATTGAAAGCAGTTTATCCTTAATTCAGGAATCGGATCAATTTATAATAAATTTTCTACTTAGTAATTATCACTTTTTCTGTTGTATTTCCAACATGAACCAGATAAATTCCTTTTTGATTCATTGGAATTTGTTGCGTGACATTTTTTCCCTGAATAGATTTTATCAAAACACCTGTTACATCATAAATTGATATAATTAAACCTTCCGTATTAGCTATAGAAATTCCTCTTTGTACTGTTTTAATTTTATAGATATTTTCTTCAATCTTATTCTGTGGTAATAAAGTTGGAAGTGCATAGCCTTGTGCCAAAACACGAAGTGAAATTATTTTTGTATCGATACCGCCTCCACTAATAATTAAACGATCGTTGTATTCTCCTGATACTGTCGGAGTGAAATTAACGGTTACGGTTTCAGTTACCGATTGGTTTATCGGTTCGAGTGTGGTTTTGGTCACACTAAATGGCTGTGAAACAGATAAATTTAATGATCCTGTTAATTTTTTGCCCGTAATATCAATGTTTATCGAAGCAGGTTGATTTTTTAGAGCATTACAAATTGAATAAGTCGACAAGGAAGTAACCACTGTCGGATTTGTCGGTTCTACGTAACCTGTAACTTTCACATTTTTCAGACGATTCTGGGTATTTGTCTGAGCAACATTATCTCCATTTATTTTATAATTACTGGTTAATCGTATACGTATAGATATTATTTTTTCTTCACATTCTTTGGGTAGAGGAAAAATCTTTGTTGTTATACTTGAAGGAGACATTAACGTGCCCAAACTTATCCAAGTTTCTGATCCACTTATAGAATATTCTACTTCAAAATCGCGTGGTGCATTTCCGGATGATCCACCCATATCGAACATAAATGATAAACTATAATACCCGCTTGTATTTACGTTGTTCACAATCCAGTAAAGTGGCGTTGTTTCAACGAAAGCCCAGCCGGTACAAAAAACATATCCGTTTTGTCCGGTAATTTTGCGGGCTTCAGTAAAAAATGTTGACGTTGTGTTATTGGAGTTACTTGCATCAGGAGTTACGGGAGAAATGGCATAATCATACGATGTGGTTATCCCAACAGTCGAATGGAAATCCCACAATACCAGATTTTCAGCAGTTTGAGCTTTTGCAACAGAAAAAGCACCGAATACTATTAGTAATGAGGCAAATATATATTTTAATGTTTTCATAACTTTAATTGATTTTAAATTATTTGTAACCAGCATTTAAATCCACACCGCCAAATATATAATTCTGCTTGATATTGGTTGGGAAATATTGTTTCAAATAAGGTGAATAAGTCTTTACTTCCATCGTTTTATCATCAAGATTAATATCTACAATCCTTAGATAGCCATTTTTGCCACCATCTGTTAATAAATTTACACCGTTTTGATAATTCTGAAGCATATTGTAGATTTTATTTCCATTATCACCATAATTAACCAATTTTGCTGTCCCGGTACCTAAAACATGTCCGGAAAAAGTAGCAAAAATATTTTTATGTTTTCTTACTAATTTGTTCCACAACATTTCCCCGGTATTGATCACCGATTCAGGATGGTTGGGGTCATTTGCCAGCGCATCGTAAGGTGCCGGTGCAAAACTCCGCCAGTTAATAGTACTCATAATTGCATCCTGCGTACATTCTTCGGCAACACTTCCATAAGTCATGTAATTGTGAGTCAGAATAATAGTCAATTTATCAGGATTATTATTAATGATATTATTTGCCCATGCCACAATTAAATCATTTGGACAAATTTCGATACACATTATCAAGATGTCTTTACCGTCTGCATGAAATATGTGGTAGCAATTATCTATTTTACCGGCTTCGTATGTTCCGGCTAATCCTACAAATGAAGCAGCAGTAAAGGCCGAGTTACAGGCTGTCGATATGCGTTTATCGCAGGTAGCACCGGCATCTGTATTAAGTGAAATATTGACATCATGGTTTCCCATGCAAAATGCAAACGGTAATGATTTTGCAGTCAGTTTATCAAAGTTTGTTTTAGCTAAAGCCCATTGAGTGGTATTGCTACTGCTTTCAACCACGTCGCCCACGTGTAAAATGAAATCAAATTGAGAAGAATTTTCTGCAACCCAGTCGAATTGAGAATTCAATACCTCGGGAAAATAACCCGCATTGTTTTGTGTATCAGGAAAAACCACAAAACGTATCCTATTTTGCGCTGAAAGCTGAAACGCGCAGAAGGAAATTATGAGTAGAAAGTAAAATTTTCGATTTTTCATAAAAATTATTTTTCGATTTAAAAATTATTGATTATAAATTTTTGAGAGAAGTATCCGGTTGAAGTTGAGATATTCATAAGATAAACGCCAGTCTGTAAATTTAAAGGTATTTGAATCCTCGCGTCATTCAATTTTATTTGTTGTTTAAGGACTTCGCTTCCGGTAGTACTAAAAATTGTAATGTTCCCTGTTTGTGGTGATTCTGAACGAGATTTGAGCATTAACTGATGTTGCAATTTATCGTAATAAACTGCAATCGGGTTGTCTTTTATTTCATTTATTCCGGTTGAAGGCTGTAAAATAATTGAACTGGCTCCTATTGCTTTTCCATCAGCATCAGTGCGAATTACGGTGACAATCTGTCCGGGTGTTCCTTCAATTATCACTCCTTCAGGAATCAATTCTGTGGGATAATACCGACTATCAATTAATTTACCATACGTTGTTGCTCCGTAGGCAACTACATAAGGTTTGCTGCAAAACAATTTTCCATCCACGGTTCCGGTATAGGATATTTTGTATTTTCCATTAGGAAGCACTTCGCTAATCAAAGTAGCACCACCAAGTGAAAACTTATCGGATCTTAATGGAATGCTCTGTGTGACAGCATATTCCTTACGAAGCATACGAGAAGCTTCTCCAACTAACCACAAATAATAATCAGATGATAAACCGTCTAAGGTTTGAAATACACTTGCAGGATAATCTCCCACACGAGTAGTATTGGGTACATTATTTCCATTAATATTATTTGGAGGCGTATTGCTAACTTTAAATAATGCAGTACCTTCATCTATCTCATCGAACATGGTAGCATAAATTTGTTGGGCTCCTTTGGATATTGCTGTCCCAAATTGTTGCCAAATAAAATTACCTTTATCGCGTGAAATGATATTAGTACTTTTGGATGAATCGCGATAAGCCATATTCAACCATGAAAATCCCGGAAATGCACAGGGCATATATTCTACTCCGTTATTAGCACACCAAAGCATATCACCTTGTATTTGGGTACCAAAAGAACTCATGCTACTTACTGAACTAAATCGTCCTACCAACCAGGGATTTATAATATCAGACATTTTGATAATATCGTTTAAATAATCATCTATAAAAGCATTGTTGGTTTTAGTTCGCCAGGTATAATTTACACCGAGCATAACGGTACATCCACCGTAGTTCGGATCATTTTTAAAAAACTGAACTAACTTTCTAATTGCAGACATTGAATAGGCTGTAGTTGGCGAAGTAATTGTATCATGTCTGCCATCATTAAACCCAACACCCCATAAGCAAATCATCGGCTTCCCTTTATGGTAAAGATAAGGTTGGTTGTCACCATTACTTGTTATTTTATAGTTATCAACCAATCTTTTCCAGTCGTTTATGACAGTTGTTGTATCTGAACTCTTCATACTGGTCATGTCATACATAATACAAACAGCTTTGTTATAAGCTTTAGCAGCTTTCAGCGTGTGAATCATTACTGTATCATTGAAATTTCTGAGAGAACCGGCACTACGAATACTTGTGACAAAGCGTTGTAAAATAACGCCATCGAGACCATATTCTTCCATCCAACGGAAGTGCAACAAGGACGTTTTTAATTTATAAGAAGAAAAAATGCTTGCCTTAGTTCCGTCCGGGTTTGTGAAAGCCGTGGCATATTGTTCTCCTGAATCATACTCACGCATATCTGGCCACATATCTATACTACATGCCCCAGGTTCAAAAAGCTGACCCAAGCGCTGAGTACTAGTAGAATAATGCTTCCAACTTTGGCTTGCACCGTCGGTTGGCGTTGCAAACCAACCCTGATATCCACACAAAATTAAACCATTTAACGTGGCATGAGCAGAAGTAACACCGTGTTTAGTCTCGGCAAAAACAAAAGCATTTACAAAGAATAAAATCGAAATTATTAGGTATTTAATTTTCATGATTTATTAAACCTTAAATCCGCAATTGATATTATCATCATTAATTGCGTGTGTTTCTCTAGACTATTTTAACTTACGCACTTTTTATGGGCTATTTTTCACCCTAAATTATTTTTTATCGTAGTTTTT
>JBBRTR010000020.1:0-28760 GCA_038244215.1 Bacteroidales bacterium | reverse complement strand
CGTTGAGGGCGGTACTGTTGTGGTTGTATTAAATCCGGTTGATGCCACCGGTAAGAGTTCGACAACTATAACCAGCAAAACCTATAAAGAACTAATTGCTTATGATGGTTTTGTTCAAGTGCATAAAAGCGCTCTTGAACCAACCGTGATCCTTGCTATTGGCGACATAGGCGGAAATGTTATGACGAGTACCAATAAAAGCTATTCAATGGTGCAGATAGGTACATATGGAGTGTCGGGTACAGCATTATTCGAAAAAAGAACCAATGGGAATGCGCTTGTAACGCTTACGCTTATCGGAGCCATTGCCGGTAACTCTTATCCTGCAACTATTAATGTAGGTTCCATTTCTACCGTAGGTGGAGGTGATGCAAAAAAAACACTGAATCCTGTAAACGGTACAACGGGTAAAAGCTTTACCAATATCAGAAGTCTGAATACTGGAGTAGCTATCACGTACGATAACTGGTTGGTGTACGATGGATATATCAATATCTATCAGACTTCGATACTTTATGACAATATAATCTGTCATGGAAATATAGGATCAAACTAATCTTATTCATTTTCTGATTTTAATAACCGACCTTTTCGCTTTTTTGCGAAAAGGTCGGTTTATTTTATTTATCAAATGTTGATAAATAATTTTTTAATATTTAGCTTTAATGTGTTGTCATCAAAAACAAATTTTGTACTTTTGTAACAACCTATTCAGGTACAAGCGGTTTCCTAACCGTTTGAAATATCCATCAAGCGGTTAGGAAACCGCTTGTCCCCTATAAACTTATTTTCCTAAAATCTTTACTTCACCCTTCCCTTCGCTTTCACAGCATTCTCATCGGCTGGAATATCGCCGAAGTAGGTATCTGAATATACTTTTGTAAACTCCGCTCCGAAGAAAACTATCATGGAAGAGTAGGAAGTCCACAGCAGAATAAGAATGATTGAACCGGCTGCACCGTATAATGAACCGGGATTGGCAGTACCGAAATAGAAACCGAGTGCTGTTTTACCGATTACAAATAACAGCGAGGTGATAAACGCTCCCAACCACACTGAATTCCATTTGACTCTGGCATCCGGAATTATCTTAAACATTAATCCAAATAGTAAGGTAATTATTCCAATAGAAATAACACCATTGAAAATATTGAAAAACCACAGCAATGATTCAGACCAATAATGTTGAATCCAGACAGCAAGAGCTGATAATAGCGAAGATAAAACCAATGATATAAGCAATAAAAAAGCGATGGACAATATTAAGCCGAACGAAAAAAGACGCGTTTTCAGTACGAACCAAATTCCTGATTTTGCAACTGTAGCTTTTACTTCCCAAATGATATTCAACGATTTCTGAAGTTCCACAAATACAGCTGTTGCACCAATAATTATAGTCCCAATTCCAATAATGGTTGCCAACAAAGAAGTACGAATCCGTAAGGCCATAATAACCATTTCTTGAATCTGATCAGCCGTATTGACTCCCAAAGCTTGAGCAATTTGCCTGTGTAACTGACCGCTCACAGCGTCGGCACCAAAGAAATATCCGACCAGTGAAATCACAACGACCAATAAACCCGGCAATGCAAAAATGGCATTGTAAGCGATGATGGCACCTTCACGAAAAGGATCACGGTCGAACCATTTTTTAAAAGCAGTTATGAATAAAGAACCTATTTTTTTGAGTTTTAGTTTCGCCATATAGTATAAAAAAAGTGTTTTTTCAAGAGTTTTTCATTTTAATCATTATCCTTTATCTTCATCGAGATCATCATGATCGTCGCCTCCAAGACTGTAGTAGTTATTTTCTTCGTCTTCACTTCCGATTTTTTCTTGTTCGTCATCTAATTCTGAACCGGGCACATCAAGATCATCGCCCGAAACATCTTCACTGAAATCCTTTTCATTGTTCTTTCCAAGCTGCTCCTGTGGTTCCCTCATTTGGGTTGTTTCATCGGGGTCTAGCTCTATCCTTTTTTCCTTGCTATAAATGTCTTCTTCCACTGGATAGATTGGATAGCCGGTAAATATAAATTTTTCATCTTCGGCTTTTGTCTTATCTTTAACTTCTTGTTCGCTCAATGGAGCAGTTTCTATCAAAGCTGTGGCTTTGCTTTTATACTTATTTTTATTTTTCATTTTAGTATTTTATTAAATAATATTTCTTACATCATCGAAAAAAGGGGTATTTCTTTCCTGAACACATTTGGCAGCATATAAATAAAGTGCTGCCGACCAGGTTTGCCAGTCTTGCCCCATAGCTAAACCTGTTTGTGCTTTTATCCACTCATTAAAGCCAAATTTTAAATCCTGATTTGCTCTGAGTTTCATAACTTCAGTAAGTATCAGCAGCTTTTCTTCTGCCAGTTTGTAACGCTTTGCAGCCACTAAAGCCGCCACGTAAAATCCACAAATAAAGGGCCAGATGCCGCCGTTGTGGTAATCACCCGGATTGTTGAATTGTGCATAACGCGGATGCCAGTCGGGATCTTCAGGATTCGTATAAGGAAAGAAATTCGGTGGTAAGCCAAGAGCTAAGTCTCCCTTTTTTTGCATAGCTTCCATTTCTGCTTCTATCCACGAAACCATTTCATTAGCGCGGGTCGGAGAAGCAATTCCCGAAAGTATTGCCAGGCTGTTTCCAAGCAAATCAAAGCGTTCGCTGCTGTAAATTTTATAAGACCAAAAGGCATAATACGGTTTATCAGAAACTCTCAATCCTTCATGAACATGATGATGAATTACTTCGCCGGTAATGGTAAATCGGCTCATTTCTCCACGCACTATTTTTGCTTTATCGTTCAGGCCTAGAAGCCGGAGGTAACTATAAACAATGGTATTGACAAACAATCCGTAACCAATAACCCATTGTTCATCGCGCCAGTCGCTGGTAGGTTGCTGGGCAACTAAATGACGATCGGATGGACTTTGATATTCCATCCAAGTCAGTGCTTTTTGAGTTGCTTCTTCAAGAAAATCTTTTTTACCGGTTACTTTCCGAAAAATGCCTACGCCCATTAAAAACAAAGGCGTTGTATCACTTGAACCTCGATCTTCCTTGTCATGAACCAGAGACGTAATATGACCGTGTTCGGTTTGATTTTTGGCAAGCGTTTCAAGTACCAGTTGAATACTTTCCATTAACTCTTTATTGTCCGAAACAGCTATTCCCAATATGGAAAACATTAAATCGCGTGTATAAGGTTCCGGATATCCCCAACCTGCCGTGCGTGGCAAGCCGTGATATGTTCCGTGTGCATTGTGAAGCAAGACTTCAAGAGCTGCTTTCTTAGCCTCTTCAACTTTCAATAAATCATCAGATTTCATTTTTTCTTCTTTTTAGCCACATCGAATGCAATCGCGATGGCTTGTTTTTGAGCCTTTTCATTTGAAGCCGGAGTCGATGTTCCGATAGTTCCGGTTTCGTGGTAACTGTGCATTATTTCTTCAATATTTTCAGAAATAACCTTTTTGGATTTCCCTTTTTTAAGTGGCATATTTCTTAGTTTATAAATGACCCCTAAATCCCCTAAAGGGGACTTAAAAGCCTAATTTGTATATTTTTAGAAAAAAAATATCTGAAATTATACGAAACGATACTAATTTAATTCCCCTTTAGGGGTTAGGGGTCATCACATTAATAAATCCCCATTCTATCATTCATAATCTTAACAAATTTATGTGCAACAACACGGTAATCGAAAAATTCTACGGCTCGTTCACGCCCTGCTTTTCCCATTTGAGCACACAATTCAGGATTATTCATCAGTTCGAGCAAGTATTTGGCAATATCATCCACACTTGCACGATAATCTACCGTTCGGGGTTGATTGAAAGTAACCTTGTGTTTGTTTTCGAAACCCGATTCACTCCCTACAATGACTTCATCCACTACAATTTGTCTGTCCACTTTTGCCAAAAAAGCAGTTTTACCATGAATCATCGTGTCAAGCATTCCCATGGCATTAATACTTATAACCGGTTTCCCGCAGGCTCCGGCTTCTACTTGTGGCATTCCAAAACCTTCGAGTCGCGATGGAGCAGCATAAATGTCGCAGGCTCCTATCAAATAGGGCATAAAATTCCGCGAAATGGTATTGGTTGCATAAAACACATTCTTTTCAATGCCCAGTTTTGTCGCCATTTCCAGATCCAACATGTTTTGATATTTTGTTCGCGGTTGTGGCCAAACTTTACAAATATATTTCCAGTCAGGAGCTTTGGTATCAATAATGGCGAGTGCCTGCATAACTTCCTGCGCTCCTTTTGAAGCGGCATCGCCACCGACGGTAAGTATCATTTTCTGATCGGGTGAAATGCCCAGCGATTCTCGAACAGCCAGTATTTTTGGATCGTTTTTGTCGTGTGGCGTAAACGAATCTGTATCACACCCTACAGGTAACACTTCGATTTTGCTGCCATCAATCCCATCGCGAACATACATTTCCTTTACCCAATTTGAAGTAACCAGAATTAGTGGAAGTGAATTTAATATTTCCTGATAATTAGCAATATATCCATCAGCAACAAGCCATGGAACAGGCTGAACACCATATCGTTTTGGGTGAAGAATTAATTGTGGAGTATGTCCCCAATAGCCAACTCCAACTACAACATCCGGTTGAAACCAGCGGTAATACCATTCTTTTTCCTGCGCCGATTCAAAGTGAACAGCATGAGCATCAATTCCCATTTCAATTAACCCTTTGAAAAGTAAATCTCCCTGAGTTGCCAGGCCGCCGGGAGAAGGCGGATAATCATATAATACTAAAACTTTCATAATTTTCCTTCGTTTTGTAGCCACTGTGTTGCGGCAGTTGGATTCGTAAATCGCCAGAAAGATTCTCCCAGTGTTGTTGTTTTTGCTTCCCAACTTTCAGTATTGAACCCGAATTGTTGAGTAATAATATTGTATTTTTCCTGCCAAATTTTAGTAGGTAATTTTTTGTACAAATTCGCATACTTAATTGGTTGAGGAAAATAGGCTTTATCTCCATCTTCGTAAGCAAATGTCCAAAGTTCCTTTGTCTTGATTTTGCCGGATTCCCAAAGCATAATTACTGCTTTACTTGTTTCCTCATGGCGAATATGTCTGGTATATTCTCCGTTCGGATTATGCGTAATGATTAAATCGAAATCAATCTGAGGTAACAATTGAAGAATCGTGTTTTCCACTTCGCTTTCAGCAAGCGGAATTTGATTTGGACCGTCATCCAAGTCACCCATTACTCCTTTTGCATTTAATACTTTTAATGCTTCGAAAAATCGTGGAGCACGGTCTTTATCATTTTTTCTCGACAGACAAAGAACGAACCATTGCCAGGTTGGATTAGATAAAATAGTGCCTCCTGCCCACAAGGTTTCATCATCGGGATGTGCCACAATGACGATAACCGATTTCGGAGTTTCATTTTTCATTTTTATATTTTTCTATGGTTAATCGTGCCATTAGGTAACTAACTGTAGATTCTGCACCTTGGTTCAGGTTGATGTTAAACTCTTCCAAGCCGTCATAACATCCCGATGTACAAGGATTGTAAATGATCTGATTTAAACGATTTTCTCCTAAAAACCAATTAAAAGCGGTAACTAGCTTTTCGAGATATTCTTTTTTCTCAAATTCGTCATAAAATTTGCTTAGCGTCATAATGGTATAAGCCACATCGATAGGTTGTTCGCCAAATTCTCCAGGTTGCTTGCCTTTGTTGAAGCGGCTTTTATTGGAAATGACTTCGATTCCATTTTCATTGAAAATCTGCGATAAAAGAAAATCGAATGATTCTCTTGCTATTGCTTTGTAAATCGTTTTGCCCGTTACCAGCCAGGCACATAACATCGCTTCGGGTAAAATGCTGTTGGCATAAGTCAAATAACTTTCAAACCATTCCCAGTTTTTTTCAGATTCATGATCATACATACCAACCAGTCGGTCTGCAAGTCGTTCGGTTAGCATCACAATTTCAGTCGTTCCAATTCCTTTATAATAAAAATATAATCCTTTAATAATAAAAGCCATAGCACGAGTTGAATGAATAGTTTCAACATGAGGGAAAGTTTTTTCCAGCATCGAAACCGCAGTTGAAGTAAATTCCAAGGGTAAAATGGACTTCAAAGAAATAAGATAACCTAAAGCCCAAACAGCTCTACCATTGGCATCATCCAGATTTGTTTCGTCATTCTGTGGAGTGAAGTTTTTATTCATATCGACATAATTCAGAAAACTTCCATCCTCTTGCTGACAAAATTTGATAAAATGCAAGTATTTTTCAATGGCAACTAAATCACTTCCTTCGGATGTTAATTCATAATGTTGACACATGGTTATCAACGCTCTGGCATTATCGTCCAGGGTGTAACCCGATTCGAAATCAGGTTGATTAATCTTTGAAAACTGAATCATTCCAAAGTCTGTTGTCATATAGTTTACATGATCCAGTTTTATTTCTGGAAGATTGTATACCATCTTTATTTTATCACCAGATTCTTTCGCAAAAAGCTTGGCATGAGCCACTGCTGAATTTTCCCAAGCGGTAAAAACTATTTTTTGTAACGCGTTGGTACTCAAATTTTCGCGTAATGGTTCGTCTTCAAGTAAGCGAATTACGCCTTCAGCCAACTGCTTTGAATTCTGGAAATCAATAATAATTCCGGTATCTTTTGTCAATACTTCTTTGGCATGCGGAATTGGTGTTGAAATAATCGGACAAGCACAACTCATTGCATACGCAAAAGTGCCGCTTACAGCCTGATTCGGATCATTTGTAGTGAACAAATAAATATCAGTGAGTTGAAGATATTCCAGTAAATCCGGTAAGGAAAGATATTTATTTACAAATCGTACATGATCCTGAATTCCCAAATCTTGTACGGTTTTCAAAAGCATATCACGATATACTTCACCATCGTTTTTTACCACTTCGGGATGTGTTTTCCCAATTACTAAAAACATGACATCAGGAATGGTTTGAATAATTTCAGGCAACGCTTTCAATGTAGTTTCAATGCTTTTACCCGAGCTGAGTAATCCGAAAGTAGTCAGCACTTTTTTACCAATCAAATTATATTTTTCTTTTAGAGAAATCTTATTCAAATGAGGAACCAGATGTGTACCGTGAGCAATGACATTAATTTTTGATGTTGAAACACCATAATCTTCAATTAATATTTCTTTGGAACGATTTGTCATTACAATCAGTGCGGAACATGCAGAGGCAATATTCTGAACCTGATGTATCAAAGCTTCATTTGGTTTTGGTAAAACCGTGTGGAAAACCGTAATAATCGGTTTTGTGATTTCAAATAGGAAATTAAGAAACGGATCTTTTTGAGTGTGGAAGAATCCAAATTCGTGCTGGATTAAAACGACTTTAATCCGGTTATTTTTATTAATTTCCAATGCCAGTTTTTTGTAACCATCGGGATCGGTAGTGTCCAGTGTAGATGTAACTTCTTTTGTGTATTTAAAATTTGACTTTCCGGCTTCCATGGCGCAAACCTTGATAGCAAAAGAAGTTCCAAATTTATTATTCAACACCGAAATCAAATCATGCGAATAGGTTGCAATACCACATTCTCGTGGTGGATAGGAAGTAATCACCAATACTTCGGGAACACAATTCTCCTCTTTATTCCAATTCTGGAACAATTTTTTGTTATCACTTTCCGCTGAAAGTAAAACGGCCGGTAATAACTTTTCTGTTTGCTGTCTGGTGTCTTTTAAAACACGCTTATTGACGATATTTGCTCTCATATTTTCAAACTTTTATTACAATTATTTCTTTAAAACATAAAGTGATGTCTTAATTCACAGGATTTTTAGACAAGTCATCAATAACAACAATTGACTTGTCAACTTCACTTGTCTCATTAATGAAGATTTTGTTTTTATAGACTTTTTTGATATTCAGAAAATCGGCTGAAATCAACGAACATTGATGAAATTTTGCAGCTTTTGCAATTTCCGGTTTAACGATTTGATTTTTCATCTTTTTTGATATTAAGGATTAATTCTTGCATTAAAGTGGTTAAACTTACCGATGCAGTCGCAATTCGTTCATCAGCCGCTCCGTAATAAATAAATAATGTGTCACCAAATAAGGATGTACCGGTTGGGAAAACAACATTATTCACTTCGCCTCTTTTTTCCCATTCAAATTCAGGTGAAAACAAGGCGTAGGGCAATCGTGCCAGTTCTTTCGAAGGATCATTCAAATCAAGTAACGCGGCACTTGCCGAATATATCACTCCTTGTTCTGTTGTATGAACACAATGATAAATAAGCAACCAACCGTCTTTTGTTTCGATGGGCGGACAACCACCGCCAATGTATTTAGTCTCATGTTCATACACCGGATCCATTACAATGTATTTGTCAAATTCTGAGAAATACTTCTTCCAGAATTCTTTGGTCAATTCATCCAGGCTTTTTACAGAAACAATTTGAATTCCCGGACGGATACGTTGTAAAAAAACCAGTTTGCCATCAATTCTACGTGGAAAGAAAATAATGTTTTTATCCCATAAAAGCATCTTCTTATCCGAATCAGCTTCCTGATAATAAAAATCGTGATTCTTGTAATAATTCTCGTGTACTTTTCCTGCCTTTTCGGCAAGAAATATAAATTCCGCATAGGAAATAGGCGGAACAACAATTCCGTGCTTTTTAAAATGTTTCAAATCTTTTGACGTGGCTACTGCACCTTGCGCACTTATTCCATCATAACCTGTATATGACAAATAATAGAGATCATCAATCTTAACTATACGCGCATCTTCAACACCTTGCGATTCGAAATCAAGTTCAGGAACAATGATTGGTTTTTCCCAGCGATCAGCAACAGTCAAAGGACCATCGAGTCTACAATAACCTATAGTTGAATGATTTCCACTTTGAACAGCCCTATAAAATAAATGAACGATATTCCCATCTTGCATTGCAGCAGGATTAAGAACTCCTTCATTTTCAAATTCCAATTCGCTTTTTTCGAGTAGGATACCTTCTTTTTTTACTTGTATCATGGTTTTTCTCGTTAATTTAATATTCTCAAAATCATATTTAAAAGAATCTCATTCAATTTCAATATTAAGGTCAAACAACCTGCTCTTTATCCTATTTTTAATGTTTTCAAAGTCTTCAATTTGTTCATTATAAATGCTTACAAATTCGATATCGGCTGACTGTATTTTCTGGTTTAATTCAAAAATTTTAGTATTGATTTCGTCAATTCTTTCAATTGATTTCGTTTTGAAAACAAGTATAGCTTTATCGAATTTATTGTTGAAATCGTTTTTGGCGACTGTACTTTTCTTCAACACTTCCTCTTTCGATTTGTACTGATTCGCTTTCGTTTTGGGTATCTTTAAACCCTTTTCGGAGGTAAATCCTGTTACGGTTATGTGTTTTGCAGCTTCGTCGTCTAACATAGTTTTTTGGGTTTTTTGTGAAGAGTTATTTTAAATCTTCTTGCGTATCTTTATTATCATTCTTCACGAACTGAAGAAATGTGATTTTATGGTTTAACAATAATGACAGCCCTATTATCTCTTTCTCTATAATCGCGATGGTTATCATGATGGTGATACCAGCCATGGTGTCTTCCTTCATCTCCATAATGTCTAACTGCACATGAACTCATGCCCATTAGAATTACTAAGAAGAACAACATTACTAAAATACTTCTAAGCTTTTTCATACGATACTATTTTTTAATTGAAATGACTCCTAAAAACTATCAGGAAAAACTTGATCCTTAATAATACGAGCTCATTTCATGTTCTTTATTTTTCATACAAAGATGACTTTATTTGAATCCGAACTCCTTACATATTGTTGAGAAAAAGTTACATGTTTCACATGTTCATTTACAAAAATAACGTAATTGCAAAATCGCCAGTATAAAATAGAACCTAATGTGTCAAAGCATTCATCATTACATTTCAACAATCATTTTTCCGGTATTTTCACCTTTGAATAATCCCAGAAAAGCATCGGGCAAATGATTAAAACCGTGTACGATCGTTTCTGTATTGACTAATTTTCCTTCTTTTACCCATTTTGTCAACTCTTCCATCGCTTCAGGAAAATGGCTCTGATAATTACCAACAATAAATCCCTGCATCAATACGCTATGTGTTAGTAATATGGGTTGAAGTCTGGGTCCTTCGGGATAATCGGTACTGTTGTAGAGCGATATTTGTCCGCATAAGGGAATACGACCAAAAAAATTAATGTTCCGAATGACACCATCTGATATTTCACCGCCCACATTGTCGAAATATATATCCACACCATTCGGACATAAATGACTTATTTCATTTTTGATATTCTTAACGGTCTTGTAATTAACAACTTCATCGTAACCGAATTTTTCTTTCAACAGTTTTGCTTTTTCATCAGAACCGGCAATGCCGATAACCCGACAACCCTTTAATTTGGCAATTTGTCCGACCACCGTTCCCACGGCACCTGCAGCTCCCGAAATAACAACCGTTTCACCCGGTTTCGGTTTGCCAATATCCAGTAAACCAAAATAGGCTGTCAGTCCCGGCATGCCGAGTATTCCAAGATAATAACTTACGGATACAATCGATGGATCAATTTTTTGTAAAGCCTGTGATGAGAGTACCGTGTGAACCCGCCATGGTAATTTCCCGTAAACAATATCGCCTACACTGAAATCTGATGAATTACTCGCTGTAACCCTGGCAATTGCTGCTCCTTCAATCGGTTGATCTATTTTAAAGGGTGGCGAATACGATTTAACATCATTCATTCTTCCCCGCATATATGGATCGACCGAAAAATACAATGAATGCAATTGCACTTCACCATCTTTCATGTCCGGTAAGGTTATCTCTTCAAAACGGAAATTATCTATCCGCGGAACTCCTATCGGTCTTGTTGCAAGTACTATCTGTTTTGTTTTCATGATTTGAAATTTAGATATTTAATAGAAACCTCTAAATACCCTAAAGGGGCATCGGTAATTTCTATATTTGTTTTCCTATTTTATTTTTATTAAATGTTTGTTAATCATGTAATTGATCTTTATAACACCTCAATTTGCTAAAAGGTTTGGAATTTTTTTATAACTTAATCATTCGTTTCAAAAATAAACATGAATCGTAAAAATTTATATAAAAAAACCACCTTGTAATTTACATTTAAAGCGGTTTTATTCTAATGATGATATAAAATTAAATAATAGGAAAAATTAAATGTCGTTTTTTTTCAACCACATATGGAACATCCCCGAGCATCGGGAGAATTCACATAGCTACATAGTAAAACATAGTATTATCTTCGAATACATAGCACTATGTGATACTAGGTGAATTTCTTTCGTCTTTTGTCTTTTGTCTAACATCTTGGTTCTTGCTTGTCCAGATTAGGAGTGAGGGGTTTATAACACATCGTGAAGATATTGTAATCTTCTGTCTCATACATATTCACTATTCTAATCAGTTATATACCCGTTATCTATCTAGGTATAGCATAAATAACCGATAGATATAGGATTATAGTACGATATATATACGGTATATAAGATTACGATATGATTAAGAATAGTTTATAAACAGGTTTTTATATAAATGACTAGAATCCGCCTGCTGGCGGATTCTAGTTTCCTGAGTCATTTACACACCGCCGAATACTATTCGAACTTATTTACCTTTAACTGTTTCGTGGTTACAGATAATAAAAAAGACCGCCTTAAAATTTTCATTTAAGGCGGTCTGATTTATTTTATCCGAATTATTTTGTTTTCGGAGCTACTACGTCAATAATAACCGTTCTGTTATAGAAACGTTCTTCAGGAAGTTTGTTTTCGAAAGGAGCAGATTTTACATCTTCACCCATCCCGTAAACTTCGAACGTAACGTCTTTTCTTCCAGCCTTAGCCAAAGCATCTACCAAAACACCTTTGACATCGTTTGCACGAGCCAATGCTAAATGTTGGTTATAACTTTCGGCACCAATAATATCAGTATGACCACGAATAATAACCGTTCCATTTACAGGAATCTTTGGAAGGACAACATTAGTAAGGTACTTTTGGTACATACTACTGGTCTTCGAATTATTGAATTCATAAAGTATACTGAATCTTGTTCCTGTTTCTGATACAGGTGCTTTCCATTGTACAATATGTGCTGTAGCCTCTTTCGTTACAGTCTTGCCACTCTTGGTTGTACCAATCATTTTTACTTTGTAGTCACCTTCGGCTCTTTCGCCCAAAATTGTTTTTCCGGGTATACTTACAGTTTCCTGGGTATATGGTCCGTATTTTTGAACTAATCCTGCTTCATCTGTTAATTCCAAATTCCATGAAGAGTAAGCTTTGTCAGCTCCAACTGCATTTACTGAGAAATAACTGTTAAGTGGTGCTTGTTCCACGCCTTTGATTTCTATTGGTTTCAGTGGTGCATTTGGTCCACTCTGGAATTCCATCAATAGTGCGGGTGAATTACTTTCTATTGTAACCCTGCGGTCTCCTTCACGTAACATAACAATATCAATGGTACCACCTTTTTGTACAGCGGCTAGAACCGGTTTGTCACGGCCTTCAGTTTTGATTCTGGAAGGAGCAATTCCAAATATTGTTACCAAATACTCTTTAACTGATTCCGACATAGCCAGACCATCTTTTGATCCCTGATCCGAAGATCCTACCAACACAATGGTTGACGAAGGATTATTCACCATCCGTTCACCGAGTATATTTAATATATTGTAATACACCTTCATTTGTCTGTCCGAACGTCCCGAAAGATTTTTAGGAGTGGACATTTCTATTTCGTCTTCACTAAAATTCTTTACCTGATCTTTCTCAAGTAATACATAACGATTAGGTATTTTATCTGAACCTAAATCGAAGAATACATAATTACGTAAAGGAAAAATTTCCCTCACTTTAACTTCAGCTACATTATTCTTAGGAGAATTAACCGTGAATTTTACTTCTGGTTCAACAATCACAGTCGCTTTTTGAGCTAAAGTTTCTTTTACAGGAGTTGATATTTTGTGTCCGCTTCCAAGTTTCAACGCTGCACCAACTCTCAAAGTTGTTACATTCCAGGTTTCAATAGTACGCGGATCTTGTCCAAAATAAGGTTGAAACGATACGAATGGAGAAAGAACCCATTGAGTTTTGTGAGATTGTGATGAAAGTTGAATATCGTATCCGGCTCCTATTTGCATAGAAATCAAATTATTGTTAATATCACTGAAATCACCAGCCACAGCAGGTGAAGCAGGTTGATTTGGGAAAGCCGGATTAATGCCTAACTGATAACTAAATCCTTTTGTTAAATTGAAGGCAAAACGTGGTCCTGCATACATATAAAAATTGGATTTAAATGGAGCAAAACGTAAACTTGGTTCCACTGTCAGGTAACTCAAATCTGTAATTAAATCGGCAGGACAATTACAAGGTGTGGTTTCTGTATTAAAGGCACCTTTACGACTATCGTAACCACCCTGGAACATAATTCCCCAACGTGAGTTGGCAGGACGATATTCGATTAAAGGAGCAACAAAAAGCCCTAAACCTGTACCATCATGAAATGTAGTAGGAACGGTTAATTCAGCATTCATTTGTTGGGTAGAACCACGGTAGAAATTGATATTACCACCTGCACCCACACCAAAGTACCACGAAGGTTGTGTGTATTGAATAGGATCTTGAGCCTGAACAGGTGTTTGAATTCCTAATAAAATAACAGCGGCAAGAATAAAACTTTTTATGCTCAGGGCATAAGGGAACCGCGCTAAGCGCGATTCCTTTTTGTTCATATTATTTGTTTTCATATTTTTTATTTATTATGGTTTTGATATTGTATTAGTACTTGTCATGGTAACTGAACCATTTCTGGCTAGCATTCTGCCTACAGCAGTTGAATAAGCGCCCATTGTTATTGATTGCAAGGCCAATACATTACCATAAAATTCTGTATAGTTCCCAATAGTTGCTGAACTACCGGTTTGCCAATAGATATTTTTGGCCTGAGCACCACCAGTAAGGATAATACTTCCACCAGATCCACCTACTGTGGTAAAGGCTGATGCAACCTGGAAAATAAATATAGCATTTGCATCTCCCTTGGCATCCAATGTCAAATTACCATTCTGAACCATCAGAGTTGAAGTTGATTTATAAATACCCGGTACCAGTGTTTGACCACCAAGATCGCCTGATACTGTAGCGGGTGCCGGTGCGGTTGCTCCTTCAACCAAAAGATATGCAGCCACTAAGTCGGCTTTTGCCGCGATCAACATGGCAGGTGTTCCGGCTGGCATTAAATCATCAGAACAATATATGGCTCCATTAACCAGTGTTGCAGGAGGAAAGCCTGTAACTGATGAACGTACACCCGGAACAATACCTACATCCAAATTATTAATTACAGATGCACCTGCATTATTACTAATTCCTACGCCGGCTATTATACCAAAACGGCCAGCTGATTTAAGAAAATCAGGAGTAACTACCGGAACAGTAGGAATGCTAAATGTCCATACATAATCACTAACCATATTCGCTCCTATTAGGTTTTTTACTCCATTGGTTATCGTGGCTGTATAGGTTTTACCAGCTACAAAATCACTGTTTGGATTAAAAGTGGCGATATTACCAACACTAGTTACAACACCTGAGACAGGATTTAAACCTTCCATAATTTTAAATGTAGTTGTCGTAATAGTTAAATTGTCCATTGGTTCACTAAACGTCGCCATAACATTTTGATTAAGTGCAACGTTTCCATCCTGATCAGAAGGATCTGTTAAAATTACATTTGGTGCTAATATCGTTGCAGTCGTAAATGTCCACACGGTGTCTTTCGCCAACGCTGTTCCATTTGTATTTTTTACTCCTGCTCTGATAGTAGCTGTATATACTGTATTCGATAATAAATCATTGTTTGGATTAAAGGTGGCGGTTGTGCCACTGTAGCCGACTACTCCATTAACAACTATACCACTTCTTTTTAAAGTAAAGTTAGTTGATGTGATTGTTGTAGGATTCATAGCTACACTAAAGATAGCCGAGACAGTTTTATTTAATGGTACAAGTGTAGCGTTTTTTGTAGGGTCTGTAGTGTTGACTTTTGGAATATTATCAGCTGTAGTAAACGTCCAGGTTGTGTCTTTTGCTAAAGCACTACCATCTGCATTTTTTACGGCCATTGTAATACTGGCTGTATAAAGTGTGTATGGACTTAGTGCAACAGTCGGTGTAAACGATGCGCCTGTTCCTGTTCCTGTAACTGTACCTAATACTATAACACCAGCATTCTTCAGCGTAAAGTTTGAAGCCGTGATCGTTGATTGATCCATTGTAACACTGAAGGTTGCCGTAATCACTTTATTCAATGCTATATTCGTTGCCATATTAGCCGGGCTTAAAGCGGTTATAATCGGTAAAATAGTAGCACCGGTACTAAATGCCCACACTTTGTCTTCTTGAAGTGAATTGCCCATTAAATCTTTTACTCCAGTCGTCACTCTTGCTTCATACGTAGTATTGTCGGCAAATTTACCAGAAGCAGTAAAAATTGCTGTTGAATCTGCAACGCTATAAGTCACGTTTCCGGTAAGTTCTGATCCACCGGTTACTTTCACCATAAAAGTAGATCCATTAATCGTTTTGGGATCCATTTTTTTATTAAAGGTTGCAGTAACAAGGGTTGTCCTTGGAGCTTGTTGACTAGCATTTACTTCGCTGCGACCTACTAATTTTGCTCCACTTGCCGGAGTAACTGATATAACAACAGGACAGGGTCCTGCATTAATTGCAACGTAATCGTCGGTTTTGCATTGCCATGTAAAAAGGGCAACTAACATCAAGACTGAGGTTATCATAAACAACCTTGAAAACCTTTTTCGCTCAAGCGAATAAGTATTCCTTTTTTTTGTAGAAATAATTCTTTTCGACATTTTTTGGTGATTTTATTGAATGAATAATTAAGCGTTAATTTGCTGATTTGTGAATTGAAAATGAAAATATCCAACTTTACAAAGATGAGGAAATTTGTTTTGCGGACTTTTACATAACATTGGGAAATAATTACACATATCACTGTTTTTAATGTGCAAATGTGCTAATGTGGTGATGTAGTGATGTAATAATGTGAGGATGTGAAAATGTATTGATGTGCAAATGTGTGATATGTATGATGATTATTGGGTGTTGTATCAAGTGAACCGCCTTGTGAATGAATTTCACAAGGCGGTTGAAGTTAGATGTGAAATGTTACTTTGAAATCAGTTTTCCCGATTGCACGGTATTGTTTTTACCTGTAAGTTGATAGAAATAAATTCCTGAAGAGAAATTGGTATCAATGGTAGTCTTTTCCTGAGTTAGAATTTGTTTTATCATCATTTTTCCCATTGCATCATAAATAGTCAATTGGTTGTTATTTACATCCGATGCATTTTTTAATGTCACAACTACTGAACCCGGAATTGTATAAATACTTGCCATGTCTGTTTTAGAAGTCGACAATGCTGTCGGGAGACCAATACAAGTTGAAGGAATGGTGACAGTTACTGCAGCAACAGCGTTTGCGCCACTTGTTGTCATTGCTCTCCCGTCCAATACAGTTCCGCTATTTATTTGAATTGCAGCGTTATTTACCACAATGTTACCTTTGAATTTAGAATTACCTTCAATTAACAAAGCTCCTTCTATTACCCAATATACATTTTTTGCTTGTGCTCCATTTTTTAATACAATTTTGGATCCCACATTTGTAGAAAGAGCGCCACCAACAATTTTGAATACGAATACTGCATCAGCATTGCCCTGTGCATTCAAGAAAATTGAATCGGTCAGTACGGTTGCTCCATCTAGCTTATAAGTATGTGGAGTTAATTCAAGATTATGTCCAAACTGTGCTGGATATAATAGTTCTATTTCGGAAGTTAAATTGCTTAAGTAGGTATAAACACCACCCAAATCAGTGGCGGCTTGTGCTGTAGAAACATCTGCAATTGTATGAATCATGCCTGTTACGTCTATCGCAGCAAAACCAGTTGTTCCTGTTACGTTTGTTCCTACGTCGCCTGTAATTTTTGAAACTCCACTGTTGGTCACATTTCCATTGCCTGAAAATATAGCATAACACGATGTGGTTTTAAGGTCTGGTGCTGCAGGACCATTCAGTACTGGGCTTCCACAACCTACTGGAGTATAGGCAATGGTTGAATTTGTAGTAATTGCTCCAGTTGTAGAGAGTGCACGGCCTTCAAGGTTGACGCCTGCACCAAATACAATTTCAGCATTGTTAGCAACTAAGTTTCCTTTCATGGTTGAAAGGGTTCCGAGTTCAATTTTACCTTCCACTTTCCAAAACACATTACATGCTTTGGCATTGTTTATCAATTTCACTTCAGAGTTAGCGGTGGTAGCAAATGCACCTCCAATTTTAATAATAAATTCAGCATTGGCATTACCTTGTCCATCCAATGTAAGTATTCCATCTAAACTGGATTGTGCAGCTAAGTTGTAGATTCCGGGAACAAGTGTTTCATTCCCCAACAGTATTGCATGTTGATAATTTGGAATAGCTGCAGCTAAGAGGTTATATGCTGTAAGTAAATCAGCTGCAGCACTAGAAGTTGCACCATCACCAGCATGCATCCCGCCATTTACATTACCAAAGCCAGACACTGGACCTACCTGCGCACCTACATTACCTGTAAGAAGGGTAAGAAAACCAATGCCACCATTCGTTACTGCACCATTTGTTGAAAACAATACAAAGTTTGCTGCAGCGCCTAGTGGTGGTACTGTTGCAAAACTAAATTGCGATACAAACAATAAAATAACTGCTGCCGCAATATGAAGTAGATTCTTTTTCATGAGATTTATTTTTTATGTTGGAACAATATCGTCTCAACGTTACAAAGGTGAGGCTATTTCTGCAGGTATTAATTACATATTACCGTCTAAAAGTTACATGATTCACTGATTTATAATTCTTCAGTTTGTTTAATGTTTATCCATCTGACAGTATAGAGCGGTCTGAAAGGTATAAAGTTGGTTGTCGCAGCACAAAGTCAGAAATTCATCGGTCTTTTCAAAGCAAACATCTACGGAGTCCTGTAAAAAGAGTTTTGGCAGAACTTCAAAACAATTGGCAAGCTTGCCAAAGCAATATTCCAACTTGCTATTTCAATTAGCAAGCTTGCCAAAGCAATATTCCAGCTTGCTATTTCAATTAGCATGCTTGCCAAAGCAATATTCCATCTTGCTATTTCAATTAGCAAGCTTGCCAAAGCAAATAGCAAGCTATTTGAAATTAATTTTCTTCACTTTAAATCCCATTTCGAGCAAAATATCTACAATCTTTACCCGAAAATCGCCCTGAACCAGTATTTCACCATCGCGTGACGAGCCACCGGCACCACATTTTACTTTCAATAGTTTAGCCAGTTCCTTCAGTTCACCGTCTTTCCCCTGAAATTCTGTTACGAGCGTAGCAGGCTTTCCGTTTCGTTTATCCAATTCCACACGCAACGGTTCGCTCTGGCGTTTAACTGTTTTGACAGGTTTTATTGCTTCTGGTGTTTCTTCTACTTGCGGCACTTCGGATTTTAATCCGTTAAGTTTATCTTTCCAATCCATCTTGTTTATTTACTATTTATTCATTTACCAGTTACTTCAGACTGAATAATTCCCCCTTTAGGGGGTTAGGGGGCAATCCTTTTAAACATCTCCCAAATAATAATTCCACTTGTAACGCTCACATTGAGCGAATGTTTAGTGCCGAATTGTGGAATTTCGATACAGCCATCGCAAGCATCAACCACACTTTGCTGCACACCTTTTACTTCGTTACCAAGAATGACAGCGTATTTTTTTGTTTTGTCAAGTTTCAAATCCGTCAGCATGGTACTTCCCTTAGCCTGTTCGATGGCAAGAACTGTATAACCCTTTGATTTTAGTTCCGCAACAACAACCAACGTATCATCATAATGTTTCCATTCAACCGTATTTTCTGCACCCAAAGCAGTTTTATGAATTTCGGCCTGAGGCGGCGTACTGGTAATTCCACACAGATAAACGGCTTCGACCAAAAATGCATCGGCCGTGCGAAAAACCGAACCGACATTATGCAGACTGCGCACATTATCGAGCACAACTATTAAAGGCGTTTTTTTTTCTTCTTTGAATTCTTCCACCGTGAGGCGGTTCATTTCTGTTATTTTGAGTTTTTCCATAAATTTAATGTGCCAATAAGATAATGAATTAGCATAGTAGCATAGTAGCAAATTATTTCATTAGTGAAATTGCTTTTTCAATTATCGTATCGTAGCCGTTTGAAGCATCAAACGGATTCAAATCAACTTTTACATCCGGGTCAATGCCCAATTCTATTTGATTCATATTGACATCATACATCGGCGAAGTGGAAAGACGAACCATCCATCCATTGGGAATTTCGCTCGACATGGGCAAGCCGCCACCACCACCCGTTTTATCTCCGACAATTTTTGCATTCGGTGCCATTTTCATCCTGCAAACAAATGCATTGGTGGCACTGAATGACATTCGATTAGTCAATATAATCACGGGTCGCTTCCATTGCAGGTTTTTATTTGAAGGAGTTTTAATTTCTATTGGTTTTGAAAAATCAGAATGTCCAGAGCCTGTTTTGTGATTTATATATCCGGTAACTGTTTCAGTTGTAAAAAAATATGAGGCCAAGTCGTTTGATAAATCCAGAGAACCGCCACCATTATCACGCACATCGATGATTAATCCGTTTTTGCAATCGGCAAAATAATTAAAAATATTGTTGAAATTTGCATCAGAAAACTCACTTGAAAAACTACCGTAATAAATATAACCGATTTTTCCATTCGCAATTTTCTGATAGCGCATTCCACCGGCAATTAAAAAATTATCACCCAGATACTTTTTTTTGTAAATCAGTTTCGAATCGAAATTGGAAGGGAAATCGGTAAACCAGTTCCAGTACCGACTCAGGTTGAAATTGGAATACAAATTCACATGCCCATCTTTCAGTTCGTCCAACATATTGCCCAACACATTAAAGAGCGAAAAGTCATTTTTCACCGTATCGACACGTGCTTTATAAACAATATGAATCGAATCCCAGTTAATATGTTTGTAATCGAGGTAACAATATTTTGTGTCAATAATTTTCCAGAGTGCTTCAAAATTTCCAATATTGGTATTTGGCTCTATCATGGGTTCGTTCATGCACGAAGGAAACAAAACCACCGACAGTAGGATAAAAAAGCTATATTTTCTAAAATTCTTTTTCATTGAAAATTATAGGTTTATTCATTCGGACTTATAAAATTTTCAGGCATCTTATTTTTCTTTCCTGCAAAATAAATAACGTCCAGATTAGTTCCGACCACCAAACTTAATTCATTCCGTGTATAAACCATATCATTAGCTGAATATTTCAAATCGGATGCGCTAAAACCAAAATGCCAAACCGAACGATTAAAAGGTACCTGCACGATAAACTTTGTGTTGTATCCGCGTTTATTATGCAATGAACTAAAATGAAAAGCATCAGACAAATTACCCAATTGAAACATTTCGAAATACGAAGCACCGCCCAACGGAACATACATGCAACCAAGAATGGGAGTTTGAAGTGACAACTGAAGTTGAAGTGTTTTCTTTCGCAATGGAATGTTGTATTTGGCAACTCCGGTCAAATTAATGTTGGTCGCTAAATCTACGTTGACAGGATTATTGACATTTCTATCAAGATATTTAAACCCGAAATCCACATCCCAAAGTCCACCTGCCAACACTTGAAAACTTTTATTTATTCTAAAATGATATTGCAATCCCCAGCCGCCATTGGCTCCCAAATACATCATGGCAGCCGTCATTTGTGGATTCAACATCAATCCGGCATCTAATTTCAATTTGTACTGATTCGACAAAAGAGTATTTTCGGTAGTCAGAAACCTCGAAGTTTCGAGATTGTAATTAACTCCCATTCCGCTGTAATTTAACGGGGAAAGATACGGATCAGTCATACCAAGATTCGAAACCCCGACAGTACTGGTATAATTTGTCAACAAATATTTCTTTTCATCAACTTGTTGAGCCGATAAATTCAACGCAATAAATAGGAAGACAAAGACTAATAATGTATTTTTCATCGAACTATTTAATTTAGAAATCTGTGTTTGCAAAAATAACAAAAAGATTCGGATTTAGATTAAAAAAATTCTCCCGCAGATTACACAAAAAAATCTACGATTATTTGCGAATGCTGCGGGAGAATTATCTTTATCCGATTAAATTCAGAACGTATTGGTCTTTATCTGTTTGAAAAAGTCATTTCCTTTGTCATCTACCAAAATAAATGCCGGGAAATTTTCTACTTCTATTTTCCAGATTGCCTCCATTCCCAATTCGGGATATTCCAAACATTCCACTTTTTTGATGTTTTGTTCGGCCAAAATAGCAGCGGGACCACCGATAGAACCCAAATAAAAACCACCGTGCTTTTTGCAAGCTTCCGTAACCTGTTCGCTGCGATTTCCTTTGGCAATCATAATCATACTGCCGCCGTTTTCCTGAAACAAATCAACATACGAATCCATTCTTCCGGCTGTTGTCGGACCAAACGAACCCGAAGCCATTCCTTTTGGAGTTTTGGCCGGACCTGCATAATAAATCGGATGATCTTTTAAATACTGTGGTAATGGTTTTCCAGAATCCAGCACTTCTTTCAGCTTGGCATGTGCAATATCTCGCCCAACAACGATTGAACCGGTCAATGACAAACGGGTTGCCACCGGATATTTAGTCAGAGTGGCCAGAATTTCTTTCATCGGTTTATTCAAGTCGATGTGAACCGCATTACCTTCGCCCTGATTACGGAATTCTTCAGGAATAAAACGGCCGGGATTATCTTCCATCTTTTCAACCCAAATTCCATCTTTATTTATTTTCCCCTTAATATTCCGGTCGGCTGAACATGAAACTGCCAATCCAACAAAACAAGAAGCTCCGTGACGCGAAGAGCGGATAATGCGGATATCGTGAGCAAAATACTTTCCGCCAAACTGCGCTCCGATTCCAATTTCTTGCGAAGCTTTCAGAATTCGTTTTTCCAGTTCCACATCACGGAATGATTCACCGAATTCACTTCCTTCAGTTGGAAGTTCATCATAGTATTTCGTGGCTGCAAGTTTCACGGTTTTCATGCAAGCATCGGCTGAAGTTCCGCCAATGGCAAAAGCAATATGATACGGCGGACAAGCTGCAGTTCCGAGATTTTTCATTTTTTCAATCAGGAATTTTTCCAACGAAACAGGATTCAACAAAGCTTTGGTTTCTTGATACAGATAGGATTTATTGGCAGAGCCACCGCCTTTGGCAATAAAAAGAAATTTGTATTCATTTCCATGGCTGGCCATCAAATCAATTTGAGCCGGCAAATTGGTTCCTGTATTCACTTCGTCGTACATATTCAATGCAGCGTTTTGTGAATAGCGCAGGTTTTCTTCGGCATAGGTTTCGTAGATTCCTTTCGATAGCGCTTCTTCGTCAGTACCGTTTGTCCATACATTATTCCCTTTTTTGGCATAAACTGTTGCCGTTCCGGTATCTTGGCAAAAAGGTAAAATTCCTTTTGCTGCGATTTCGGCGTTTCGAAGCATAGTCAGCGCAACATATTTGTCGTTTTCGCTGGCTTGTGGATCATCTAAAATAGCCGAAACTTGTTTCTGATGTTCGGGACGAAGTAAAAAAGAGCAATCGCGCATAGCGGCACGCGCCAGTTTAGTGAGACCTTCGGGTTCAACTTTAAGAATTTCTTGCCCGTCTAATTTCGATACCGAAACATGTTCATTGCTAAGCAGATAATACTCGGTTTTTTCTTTTCCCAGTGGAAATGGTTCCTGATACTTAAATTCTTTTGCCATTAAAATTATATTTTTTGATGATTTACCTTTTATAAGAGGCACAAAATTACAGAAATTTTTCTGCAATTAAAAACGATTGTATTCATTAAATCGTAATTGACAACAAAACGCACTTTTTCCTTTCTATTGTTGAATTTAAAGCGTAATATGACAAATAATTAACAAAATGAATCATATCATTGTTTATCAGCAATTGATAAGAATATCTTGACATTTCTACAAAAACATTTTCAATTAGGTATCAATAACTCATTCGATTTCGGTTTAACGTCTTCCAATAGCGCTTTTTCTAAACTGGCATCTATCAATCATGAAACCCCACATGCCTCTTTTCTTTCTTTTCTTCCGAAAAAAATGTATCTTTGCACTCGGATGGCACTAAAGTGTCGATTTTTTCAGTCATGTTAAAGCAACAATTACAACAAAAGTTACAACAAAAACTATCGCCTGCGCAGATTCAGGTTATCAAAATGCTCGAAGTACCTACTTTGGAGCTGGAAGAGCGCATCCGGCAAGAGTTGGAGGAAAATCCGGCGTTGGAAGAAGGTGATGAAGCCGATAAAGAATCGGAAGAAATGGATGATCTGAGTATCGACGACGGCGGAAATAACGATGATTTCGACCCCGAGGAATATATGGCCGACGATGATATTCCCGATTACAAACTAAAAGCCAACAACAACTCAAAAGACGATAAATACGAAGATATTCCGTTCTCGGCTGGCATGACATTTCACGAATTTTTGCAGGGTCAGGTAGGTCTGTTGCAACTTTCGGAACAGGAACGCTTGCTTACCGAATATGTGATTGGCAATATCGACGAAGAAGGTTATCTGCGCCGTACGCCCGAAGCCATGGTGGACGACATTGTTTTTCAGGCAGGCGTGCAAACCACTGACCAGGAAATGAACTCGGTGATTAAAAAAGTAAAGCAACTTGACCCGGCCGGAGTGGGTGCTGCTAACCTCCAAGAATGCCTGCTTTTACAGCTCGAACGGAAAGAATCCTGTGCTTCGGTAAAGCTGGCACAAATGCTGATTAAAGATTATTTTGAAGAATTTTCGAAAAAACATTTCGACAAAATACAACGTGGATTGGGCATGGACGATGACATGCTAAAGACGGTGATGAACGAAATCATCCATCTTAATCCAAAGCCGGGGAACGCGTGGAGCGGCAATATTCTTGAAAAATCGATGACAACCATTGTTCCCGATTTTATTTTGGATAACGATGAAGGACAACTTTCGGTTTCACTCAACAACAGCAATGTACCCGAACTGCGAGTGAGCAGCACATACAATGATATGTTTCAGGATTATGCCGCGAACAAACAAAACCAAAGCCGTGAAATGAAAGACGCGGTAATGTTCGTTAAACAAAAGATTGATTCCGCACGTTGGTTTATCGATGCCATCAAACAGCGTCAACAGACTTTGCTTACCACCATGCTGGCGATCGTGAATTTTCAACGCGAATTTTTTATCGAAGGTGATGACACTGATATGAAACCGATGATTCTGAAAGACATTGCCGATCGAACTGGGTACGATATTTCCACCATTTCGCGAGTGAGCAACAGCAAATACATTCAGACAGAATTCGGTATTTTTCCTGTAAAATACTTTTTCTCCGAATCAATGACTAATGACTCAGGCGAAGAAGTTTCAACTCGCGAAATAAAGAAAATTCTGCAAGATTGCATTGATAGCGAAGACAAACGTAAACCAATGAACGACGAAGCATTGGCTGAAATACTGAAAACAAAAGGCTACATTGTTGCACGTCGTACCGTGGCAAAATACCGCGAACAACTGAATATACCGGTGGCGAGAATGCGAAGGGAAATATAGTCAGCAGTTGGCAGTGCCAGTCAACAAACACAGTGGTCGTCGCAATATTTGCGATAACCACTCGACATAATGGTATTGATGGATAAACTTAGTTCTACTTTAGCAATATAAAATTTCATTTTAAAATCTTGAAACAAGAGGGTTCGAACAACGACAAAAATATCTGATTTCTATAAACATACAATGCCTCCGGCATTAACATCCTTTGTTTTGGTAGAATTAGAATTAGACAAAAAGAAGTTGATTGGCTTGAACGAGGTTATTTTTATTCCAGTAAAATAAATGGACAATAAGATTGAAATTTTTCAAAGCACCGATAATGAAATTGAATTAAAAGTTCAATTTGATGCGGATACCGTATGGTTAAATCAAAAACAATTGAGCGATCTTTTTGACAAAGAACGAACAGTTATTACCAAGCACATAAATAATATTTTCGAAGAAGGTGAACTCGATGCAAAAGTGGTATGTGCAAATATTGCACACACCACTCAACATGGTGCTATTTCAGGTAAAACTCAAGAGAAACTCACAAAATACTACAATCTCGATGTTATTATTTCAGTTGGTTATCGTGTAAAATCGCAGCGAGGTACCCAGTTTCGTCAGTGGGCAACAAATAGACTAAAAGATTACCTTGTTCAAGGCTACGCCATAAACGAAAAACGGCTGGCTCAAAAACATCAGGAAGTGGAATACCTTAAAACAGGCATTCGTATACTCAGTCGTGCTATCGAACATCAAGCAACACAAGACGATAGCCAGATGCTCTTGGTTTTTGCTAAAGGTTTGTCTTTGCTTGATGATTTTGATCATCAAACACTTGAAACGAAAGGTAAAACATTTGCAGAAACCATTTACCCATCATTCGATGAGTATATGCAACTGATACAAACGATGTATTCTGATTTTGCATCTGACGTGTTTGCGAAACCCAAAGACGAAAGTTTTCACAGCTCAATAAACCAGATTGCGCAAAGTTTCAATGAAGTAGAACTATATCCGACTATTGAGGAGAAAGCGGCCAATTTGTTATATTTCATTACTAAAAACCATTCTTTTGTAGATGGTAACAAGCGTATTGCAGCTGCTTGCTTTTTGTATTTCTTAGAAAAAAATAATGCTCTGTATTTTGATAATGGCACGTTTTTGATTAGCAATGAAACACTTGCAGCTCTTACGCTTTTTATAGCTACCAGTAAAACGGAAGAATCTGAAGTTGTAAAACATTTTATAATAAGCATTCTAAATCGAACATAATGAAGACTTTCTATACTGTAATCACTTTAATATTTCAACCCATACTGGCTCCTACCTACGGCATGATCATGCTGATGAATATGGATGTATTCATGAACGTTTATCCGCTTTTTTGGCGGATAATTGCTGTTCTTGGCACATTCATTTTCACCGGAGTTCTTCCTGCTGTTCCTGTCTTGTTGCTATTGCGTCGTGGCGAAGTGCATGATATTTTTATTTCTAAAAAAGAAGAACGTACCATGCCGTATCTTTTCTCGTTTATGGCTTACGTGTTCTGGGCATTATTCATGTGGCGTACCATGCAATTCCCCATGTTTATTGTTGCCATGGGAATCGGCTCGGCCTTATCCATTTTCATTATTATTTTCATCAATATGAAATGGAAAATCAGTGCGCATGTTGCAGGAATGGGTGGACTATCGGGAGCTATTTTCGGAGTTTGTTACCGATTGGCTATTAATCCGGTATGGTTATTCGTTATTGTATTAACGATTTCTGCAATAGTTGCTTTATCGCGAATTGAACTGAAAGCTCACACTCCCGCTCAAACATTGGCAGGATTTGTTGTCGGATTTATCGCGGTATTTTTGCCTTGTTTGTTCTTTTAATATAAACCAACTTTTCCAAAGTTTTAAACTTTGGAAAAGTTTAAACTAAATAAATAAAATGATAACGATAGACCAACTGAAAGATGTGTTGGAACGCGAGTCCGCGTTGAGGAGGTATCTTTGACGTCGATACGAAATTGATCCAAATAGAAGAAGAAGATTTGCGCACGCAAGTTCCGGGTTTTTGGGATGATACCAAAGCTGCCGAAACTCAAATGCGCAAAGTAAAAGAGCTGAAAAACTGGGTGTTTGGTTATAATGCGATAAAAGCTGCTGTCGACGAATTACAGTTGACCTACGATTTTTATCGCGAAGAAGTGACCACGGAAGAAGAAGTAGACGAAGCATATCGTCTCGCTTTGGAACTGATTGAAACGCTCGAAATGAAAAACATGCTTTCGCACGAGGAAGACCAGTTCGGAGCAGTTATCAAGATTGTTGCCGGAGCAGGCGGTACGGAAGCCCAGGATTGGGCCGAAATGCTTTTCCGCATGTATCAGCGTTGGTGTGAGCGTCAAAGTTACAAATGCGAAATCACCAACTATCAGGAAGGTGACGAAGCCGGTATCAAAACCGTAACGATGCAGATTGAAGGCGAAATGGCCTACGGTTATCTGAAAAGCGAAAATGGTGTGCACCGACTAGTTCGTGTTTCTCCATTTAATGCGCAAGGCAAACGCATGACTTCCTTTAGTTCTGTGTATGTCATTCCGTTGGTCGACGATACGATTGAAATTGAAATCAATCCCGGCAATCTGACTTGGGACACATTCCGTTCGTCGGGTGCAGGTGGTCAGAATGTGAACAAGGTGGAAACGGGCGTTCGTTGTCACTACAAGTTCATGAATCCTGTCACCAATCAAATGGACGAAATCGTGATTGAAAATACCGAAAGTCGTTCGCAGTTTGGAAACAAAGACAATGCGCTCCGTTTGCTAAAATCGCAACTTTACGAACTTGAACTTGAAAAACGACGTGCTGCAACAGCAGTGGTTGAAGCCGGCAAAAAGAAAATTGAATGGGGTTCGCAAATCCGCAGTTATGTGTTCGATGACCGCCGCGTGAAAGATCATCGTACTAATTATCAGACTTCAAATGTAAACGGCGTGATGGATGGTGATATTGACGCATTTATAAAAGCATATTTGATGGAATTTCCTGACTAAAATAATCCCTAAATCCTACCTCACCCCCAGAGCCCCTCTCCCGAAGGAGAAGGGAGCAAGATAAGAGACTTAAAATAGCGTATTTCCTGCTAATATATTAGCAGGAAATACGCTAATCTTTCATTTTTTCCGTTTTAAGGTAAATTTTTTGCATGAAAAGAATTATTCTAATTTTCATTCTTCTGATAAATATCAATTCTGCTTTTGCACTTGATTATGCAAAAGTTGATAAACAATCCGCCACAGTTCCTACAAATTTGAAAACTGCACCCGAAATTGCATACTATCTAACCAAAGATTTTAAAAATCCGCAAGAAAAAGTCCGTGCTATTTATTACTGGATAGCTACCAATATCAATTATGACGTGCCTAAAATGAATGCTTTTTCCACCTACAACCATCCACAGGAACTTGTTGATGAAGTACTTAAAACACGAACCGGAGTTTGTGCCAATTATGCACAACTTTTCGACGCCTGCTGTAAATCAGTCGGAATTGAATCGTATGTGATTTTAGGATATTCAGTATATGAAGGAAAGCTTTTAAAAATAGCTCATGCATGGAATGCCGTACGGATTAATTCCCGGTTTTACACACTCGACCCAACTTGGGCTTCAGGATATGTTTTAAACGGCAAGTTCAAAAAAGAATTCAGCGACCAATATTTCATGATTTCGCCTGTTGAATTTATCAAAACGCATATTCCCTTTGATCCAGTCTGGCAGTTTTTGAATAATCCACTTACAAATAAAGAAATAGAATCGAACGATTTTTCAAAACTGAAAGTCCGTGCCGGTTATAATTTTGCTGATACTCTGAAAGCAATTAAGGACTTAAACAGGCTTGATTATGTAATTCGCGAAAATCAACGAATCAAATCGATGGGAATGATTAATGATTTGATTCGAAAACAGGTTGCCTTTAACCAGCAATATAT
>JBBRTR010000019.1:0-29386 GCA_038244215.1 Bacteroidales bacterium | reverse complement strand
TAGAATTGACCGAAGATTTTCGGGTAATAATTCTATAGATTTTATAAGCTAAATAGCCAAAAACTCCGATTCCGATAATTATAACTACTATATCCTGCATAATTTTTTATCCAAAAAGTTGAAATACACTAAAAGCCATTATCCAGGCCAGAACTAAACTATAACTTGCAGCAAATAAAGCCCATCCCCAACTTTTCGTCTCGTTTTTTATCGCACCAATTGTGGCCAGACAAGGGAAATAAATCAAGACAAAAAGCATAAGTCCCAACGCTACAACAGGCGTGAATGAATGTTGTCCATTTGGATCTACCTCCGTTTGTAACCTATTGGAAAGTGATTTCAGATCTCCATTCTGATCACCAGTATACAGAACACTTAATGTGCTAACCACTATTTCTTTCGCTGCTACACCCGACAATAAAGCAACTCCTATTTTCCAATCAAAGCCCAAAGGTGCAATAACCGGTTGAATAAAATGTCCTATTTGTCCGATATATGAGTTTTCCTGTTGTTCCATTCGATTTTGTGAGCTTATGTCACCTATTTTTTCAGTTCGTGGGAAATATCCTAAAAACCAAACAACTATAGAGCCAATCAATATTATGGTTCCCATCTTTTTTAAATATTGTTCACCTTTTTCCCAAGTATGAGTTAACATTGATTTAAGAGTAGGAATTCTGTAAGGTGGCAATTCCATTACAAATGGAGTCTCATCTTTTTTAAATAGAAATCGTTTAAAAAGTCGGGAAAGGATAATAGCCAGAATAATACCGGTCATGTAGATTCCGAACAAAACCAATCCTGCATGATTCGGGAAAAAAGCACCGGCAAGCAACAAATAAACCGGCAATCGTGCGCTGCATGACATTAAAGGATTTATCAAAATCGTAATCATTCTACTGTTTCGGTTTTCAATAGTTCGGGTTGCTAAAATGGCAGGAACATTGCATCCAAATCCCATGATAAGCGGAATGAACGATTTACCGTGAAGTCCCATTTTATGCATGATTTTGTCCATTATAAACGCTGCACGAGACATATATCCTGTATCTTCCATTAATGAAATGAAGAAATAAAGAATCAAAATGTTAGGCAAAAAAACAATAACACCACCTACACCACCAATAATTCCATTTACCAACAAATCACGTAAAGAACCGGGGTTCATGGCATTCTGTACAAAATTACCTAATGTAGTTACGCCAAGTCCAATTAAATCCATTGGATATTTGCCAAGAGTAAAAGTCCCTTGAAACATTATATAAAGGAAAAGTAAAAAAATGGGATAACCCCATACTTTATGCGTGACTAATCTGTCAATTCTTGATGTTCTTTTGTGTTTGTGTTTCTTTTTACCATCTAGCCAGGTTTCTTGCAAAGCACCCGAAATAAATCCGTATTTTGCATCCGTAATGGCCGATTCAGTATCTTCTTTTAATTCATGCTTAATTCTTTTCGATTCAGCATCCCGCAAATTAAGAATATCAACGGCATTTGGAACTGTAGATATTACTTTTTCAATTTCCTTGTCATTTTCCAGTAATTTTATTGCCAGATATCGAGTTGAGAATGAATCACGTAATCCGGCATTTAAGCTGATTGGCAATTTTAAGCGTAAAATACTGGTTTCAATTTCACGTCCGTGATTAATATGTATATGCCGAGCAGTTTCGTGTATTTTATGCAAGCCTGTAAAATCAGATACATTATGTTTCTTATCGTGTTGGTGATGAATTTCAATTTTGTGAAGATAATCATCCAACAAATTATCATCCTGTATTGATTTTATTAAAATTCCTTCAGAATCTAGTACATCACTTCCTTCAAAAAGTTTGATCGCAGTTCCGAACAAATCATCAAAACCAATTCGCTTTTTTGCAACTGTCGGAACAAATGGAATTCCAAGCAATTTACCGAGCATTTTATAATTCAGCTTATCACCGCTTTTTTCTAATTCGTCGTACATATTAAGCGCTACAACCGTACGCACGTTCATATCAATCAGTTGAGTAGTAAGATACAGATTCCGTTCCAGATTTGTACTGTCAACCACATTGATTATCACATCGGGAAATTTTTCAGTAATATAACCACGCACATACTTTTCTTCGGGCGAATACGCCGAAAGCGAATACGTCCCCGGTAAATCAACTAAAGTAATTTTATAACCAAGAAATTCAAAATTGCCCTCGTGTGCATCAACGGTTACGCCACTATAATTTCCAACATGTTCGTGACCTCCCGCCGCAAAATTAAATAAAGTCGTTTTTCCACAATTCGGATTTCCAACCAGAGCAATACAAATTTCTTTGCGTTTGGTCAAAGCCATTTTCCGAACCTCTTCCTCATCAATAAATCCTGCCCGATTTTCATCATTTCCCTTTAATTTCAGGGCTTCTTCTACACTTATAACTTCAATTAAGGCTGCTTCGCTTCTTCTCAATGACACCTCGTAACCCAGTACACTGTATTTTATCGGATCATTTAAAGGAGCATTCAAAATGGATTGCACAACTTTCCCTTTTACAAAACCCATTTCAACAATGCGTTTTCTAAAACCTCCATGTCCCATCACTTTTATAATGGAAGCCTTTTCTCCGGTTTTCAGCTCAGATAATTTCAAAATTTTATAACTTTTATAATTACGCTGCAAAGATAGTTATTTAGATTGATTCTAAAATAAGAATCACAGAAAAACTTTAATAAAGATTCAAGAAATCATTAACAAGTTAAGTTTATTTGTTCTTTATTGAATTGAACTTATTCGGAATCGTGATCGTGATAAATATCAGATTGAAATGAACTAAGTGACCGTAACAATATAATGCCGCTATATGAAATCATCAATCAGAATTAATCTCAAAAATAAGGGAAGATTATTCTTGAACTGCATTTCTACTAAGGGCTGCGATAATATAAATAAATATGGCTTTAGCCCCCTTAGTAGTCAGGAATAACCCTTTTAATATCTCCCTTATTTTGTAATAAGTAATGCAATAATTGTTTTATCAATACGAAATTATTTAGTTTCTACTGCTTATTTGTCTGTGAAATGATATATGGTATTTGCATTGTTCAGGTTTAAAAGCAATGGAGTTTTGGAGTTTCCCATTTTATAGATAAAAAAAAGTCTCTTGAATAGATCCAAAAGACTTTATTTCAAATGATTTATATTTCAGTTTAAAACTTTAAATCTTGAATTTTCAATCCGATATTTCCTTTCGCATTCGCCTGAATCCGAACAGCTCCGGGAACCAAACTCAAGTCTAAAACGCTAATATTATTCAACTTACCTTGTAACGAAATTCCTTCATACACCGGATAATTAGTAATCATTTGATTCGCATCATTTTTCATTTTGTCCAGATAGTCTTTCACTGAATATGTTAGATAAGGTGTTATCTGTTTCAAAATCAAACCATGCATAAGCCAGCTGGCCGATTTTATCAAGGCACTTTTTGTCTTAACATCAAATTCAGGTTCCGTAATTTCAACAGCAGTTTTCGTTGGATTATAAGTCAAATTACCTCTAAAATAGATTTTCCCATTCAAAGAACCTGTTACATCGGCAATAAAAACAACTTTACCGGCACTACCGTAAATGGATAAGTCTGTAATTGTTATCGATTTATTACCTTCGTTAAAGGTCTTCCCTTTTAATTCATTTTTTGAAATTTCAGCAATCTTATCAAATGTAACATCAGTAGCAACATTCAAATTGAATTGCTGAGCTGGTCTGTTTATCATTTTTAATTCAGGCAATTTAACTTCGGTGATTGAAGTCGGTTGAACTCCCATAAATGATTCAATTCCGGCTGAAAGTCCGATGGCCATTTTCAAGGTATTCCCGCTTGTGGTGAATGGAGCTAAGAAAACATCTTTGGGTGAGATTCGGATCCATACATCATTTTCTTTACTGATTAATCTTGGTTTTTGAATTTCAGTCCAAGCTAGAGCAACCTGTTTTTTTAAATCAATCGACTGATCCAAGGTTTTATCAATCTGGTTTGTAATCAATTTATCACATTGATTCAAAGCAATATTTGCAACCGATGTAACCGGAACACTTATTCCTAAGACGTTCAATTTTGGAGTTTCAATCCATTTATAACCCGAAGAAATGGTATTTGAAATTATATTCCAATCTTTATCAATACTAATGGTTGTTTTGTAAGTCAGAGCAATCGTACCGTTTGCTTCATATTGGTCACTCATCGATAGTCCGAATTGTTCAAATTTCCACGCAAAACGTGTCCAAACCTTCAAAGGCACCTGATATTCAATTACATTATTGGCAATTGTAAAAGTAAAGTTTTGAGCTTTCCATACTTTCACCGAAAGATCCTTATCCGAGAGATTGGTTCCTTCATAAATAAGACCGTTCATTTTCGCGTTGATAGCTGTTTCGAGCTTTTTCACGTCCAACTCCACTTGCAAGGGTAATTCCGACAGTGCAGGAGCTAAACTCGAAGGCAAATAAGATTCTTTGGGCTTTTCTATTTGAAGCGATGTTTTACAAGAACTTATTAGGGGCATAAACAAAGACAAAATCAACAGGACATATAACTTATTCATTTTTAGTAGATTATTTTAAAATTATTACTAATAAATTAAACAACAAAATAAAACATTTTAATTCGGTTTCTAAGGAATAAACCAAACTATTGTACACAAAAAACGACTGATATGTTCAGTCGTTTTTATACTATCTTAATTACTTCAATAAGGCAAAATCAATTACTTCCATAATATCTTTTACATAATGGAATGTTAGTCCTTTCAGATAAACCGGTTTGATTTCATCAATGTCTTTTTGATTATCGGCACAAAGAATGATATCAGTAATTCCGGCACGTTTGGCAGCCAATATTTTTTCCTTTATTCCACCCACCGGAAGCACTTTTCCGCGTAAAGTAATTTCACCCGTCATAGCCAGATTTTTACGAACTTTCTTCTTTGTAAAAGCTGAAGCCAGAGCCGTTGTCATAGTAATTCCAGCCGATGGACCATCTTTTGGAATAGCGCCTTCGGGGACATGAATATGAACGTTCCATTCTTCAAACATCTGACTGTCAATCCCTAATTTATCAGCATGTGCTTTAATATATTCTAGAGCCAACATGGCAGATTCTTTCATCACTTCACCCAAATTTCCGGTAAGTGTCAAACGAGGCGATTTGCTTTTGCTCAAGCTGGATTCGATAAACAAAATCTCTCCACCAACCTGCGTCCAAGCTAAACCAGTAACTACACCCGGATATTCATTTCCCTGATATTTATCTCTGCTATAACGCGATGAACCCAAGTATTTCTTTAAATCTTCTTCGGTAACTTCTACATTATATTTTTCATTCGTTGCAACACGCTTGGCAATTTTCCGCATTACCGAAGCAATCTGACGGTCTAATTCACGAACGCCTGATTCACGTGTATATGAATCGATTAATTTTGAAACAATCTTTTTATTCAAAACTACATCCGATTCCTTTAATCCGTGATTTTCAATTTCTTTTGAAACCAAATGACGAAGAGCAATTTCTGTTTTTTCTTCTTGTGTATAACCGCTTACTTCTATCAGTTCCATACGGTCGAGCAAGGGGCGAGGAATCGTACTCAGATTGTTAGCCGTTGCAATAAATAATACTTTGGATAAATCAAAATCAACATCCAGATAATTATCATGAAAAGCTGTATTTTGTTCAGGATCCAATACTTCAAGGAGAGCTGATGATGGATCACCTTTATAATCAGTCGTAATCTTATCAATTTCATCCAAAACAAAAACCGGATTGGCTGAATTTGCTTTTTGGATATTCTGCATAATCCGTCCCGGCAAAGCACCAATATAGGTACGACGATGTCCGCGTACTTCAGCTTCATCGTGCAATCCACCCAAGGAAACACGAACATATTTTCTATTCAATGCTGTAGCAATGGATTTTCCAAGCGAAGTTTTTCCAACTCCCGGAGGGCCATATAAACAGATTATGGGTGATTTCATATCACCTTTCAACTTCAAAACAGCCAAATGTTCCAGAATACGATCTTTCACCGTATCCATTCCAAAATGATCTTTATCCAATACCTTTTTGGCGTTTTTCAGATTGAAATTATCTTTGGTGAATTCATTCCATGGCAATTCGAGCATGGTTTCGATATAGTTTAGCTGCGTGGAATAATCCGGCGAATGTTGGCTCATTCTTTCCAGCTTTTTCAACTCTTTATCAAAAATATTGGATGTTGCTTCATTCCATTTCTTCTCGTTGGCACGTGCCCTGAAATCAACTGCATCCTCTTCAGGAGAACCTCCACCCAATTCATTCTGAATGGTTTTCATCTGTTGATGAAGAAAATATTCACGTTGTTGCTGATCAATTCCTTCTTTCGCTTTATTCTGAATTGACATTTTTATTTCAAGCAATTGTGATTCTTTGTTCAGCAATTCCAGCAATTGATAACCACGATCCATGATTTCATCAATTTCGAGCAAACGCTGTTTTTCTTTTACGTTTAAACCGAAATTTACACACACGTAGTTAATCAGGAAGACAGGATTTTCAATATTTCGGATAGCAAAAGCCATTTCGGGCGACATAGCTCCCGAATCGTTTATTATATTGATGGCCAAATCTTTGATTGACGAAACCAAAGCCAGAAAAACACCATCGTTCGACTCAGGAAAAACGTCATCAACCAGATTTACTTTTGCTTTCATATACGGTTTTACCGCTTCAAGTTCACCCAATCGAAATCTGTGTTTACCTTCCAGAATTACTGTAGTAGAATTATCCGGCATTTCGAGTATTCGTACTACCTGCGCCACCGTTCCCATGGGGAATAGTTGTTCAATAGTCGGATCATCAAGCTTTTTATCCATTTGAGAACAAACGCCAATAACCATATCATTTTCGTTGGCCCAACGGATTAATTTCAATGATTTTGCACGCGCAACGGACACTGGCAACAAAACTCCGGGGTAAAGAACCATATTTCTCAGTGGAAGTATAGGCAAAACATCACCCGAACTAATATTTAATTCAGAATTAGTTTCATTAAGTGAAATTATTGGGAACATATCAGACGCACCGATCATTTCATCAGAAAATAAATTGTCAAATGGGTTATTCATCTCAATAAATTTATTTTAGACTGCCATTATGGCATTATTCATTAGTTTAAAATTACTTGTATTGAAAAATACTAAAAGTAGAGAACAAACTGTCAATCTTTTATGATTTCTCAAAACTTTGATACAGTTATATTTTCAATTGCTGTGCCAAAAATCGGAATGACAATTTTTGACAGAGTTTGTTGTTATCTAAAATTGAAAAAGAGATAATAAAGTAGTGTTATTTTAAGTAGTAATTGTATGTTACGAGAGTTAAGTTCCAAAACGCTCTTAATATAACGCGATTACAGCTGTAACCATCTTTTTGTTTTTTAGGTTCTACCCTTTTTTGTGTGGATTTTCATATTGTTTAATATAATAAGGGAAAAAAGAGGAAACAATTTCTGCTACTAAGGGGGCTATAGCCATACTTATTTAACGCTTTTATCGCAGCCTTTAGTAGTAAAGAGATTCCTAAAATGTTTCCCCTTATTATCTTTTCATAATTAAACCCTTTGTAGATTATACTATCTACATCTTTAATCACGCTATAGGCGATATAAAATACAAATGATTTTTCTGAACAAACCTTTTTATTTATTTTTGAAATTCTGCCCAAATGCTTTAGCTGTCACTTCGTCGACTGTGACGCGCCACACTTTTACATTTCGTAATGCTGGCACTGAATACTTAAATGCCTTATCCGTAAATTTCTTCATCATCGCATTCATGGTTCGTTCTTTTTCGTCCAAATCTTCTATAAAAGTTACCGCACCTTTGCAAACAACGCTTTTCGAAGTCATACTGTAACTGCAAGCCACATCCTGATGTTGATAAGCCACCGATCGATCTGATGGACAAAAAGTTACGCAAATCCGGTTATTGTGTTCCAATAAACTTATATGCTTACCTTCCGGTGCTGAATGCAATATGATTTCACCATTCAGGTATCCAAAATTCATAGGAATAACGTAAGGTGTGCCATCAGTTTCAATAAGTCCCGCAAAACAAATGTCGCACTGATTTATTATCTCATCAATTTCATTTTTATCGGTAATAAAGCTTGTTCTCATAGATTTACTAATTTTGAAACAAAAGTAACAAAAAACGGATATCTAAAAAGCTGTTTCGGCAAATTATTCACTTGTTTTGTTGAAATGAAAAAAATATTTTGATTTTTGTTGTATAAATCTGAAATTTATCGTAAATTTGCATTATCAATAGTTTAGCTGAATTGTGGTGTCAAGCAGCTCATTAGTTCTGAATTACATCCTGTTTTTTCGAGTATTTTACATAGTATATACTTCTATAATTCGGAATTCTCGGGGGATTGAATCAAACATCAGTTCGTTTTAAAAAATCATTCTTGGTATGTAACCCTACATCCGGTCTTCGACTTTTATAACGCTCTTTAAGTAACTCTACATCACATTCTTTATTTTTCTCACACTTTCTTTGTAATTCTACATCTATTTCATTATTTTTGTAACGCTATTCATGTAATGCTACATCCATAGTATTAGCATTGTCATGCTATTATTGTAAAATCATAATGATACGAAATTATGTTTCAGAACGCATGTTATACATGTATATTGATAGGAAATATTTAATTGTCCTGCCAGTATAGGTTTGCAAACAGCGAAAGTTACTTGCAATACCTATCATTCTAGTTGCATAACATGAGAAAAACTTTTGAGAACATGCTTTTATAAACAAACAATTAGAGCTTTTACAGTGCATTTAGTACAAAACAAAGTATACAAAGAGATATTTTATAAGTGAATTGTACTGATTCAAATTTACAAAGCCCTATTTCTTATGAACTTTATAACAATTTCATACTAACAAATCAATCCTATATTATGAAAAACACTTTTATCAAACTACGTTTCGACCGAATGCAAAACATTCAATTAAAATCTTTGTGTCAGGATTTGGTTGAACATATGAAAAACAACGATCTTGTCGCCTTGCAACTGGACAAAACCTATCAGCGATTTGCAGAACATATGCCAGCATTAACCCATCTGAGCAGAAAATACCGCAAATTGCCACAAACCGAAGATATTGAAATGCTTCGCAAAAAGCTGGATTGTCTGATAAGTGCTTTACTGCTTCATAACAAAGCGTTGAAACGGGCCGACTTTGACGACCAGCAAAAAGCGATTTTGTTGGTACACCATCCGCTGCATAAAAACTTTAAAAATGCAGTTCATGAAGGACTGCTAATGAAACGGGGCAGAATAAATGATTTATTGAATTGGATTAAAATGGATCCTGAGTTCAAAACTGCTTTCGAGGAACTTGGTTTTATGCGGTATGTTGATGCATTCAAGACAGTAAATGAACGAATTGACAAACTGAAGCAAGACCGTAACACACAGAAATCTAAAGCCCCAAAAGGCATAGGGGTCCGAACGAAAGAGGATGCTATCAATGAATTGCAAATTCTACTCAAATCCATTGAAATTATAGTCATAACAAATCCCGAACTTGATTACGGAAAGTTGATTTTTAGTATGAATAAAATAATGATCGGTTACCGTGCTTTCTTGCGAAACACCACTACCCGTCGGAAAATCAGACAGCAGAAAGCAGAAAAGAAGGCAAAAGACGCTCAATCGTCTGCAGAGCAAGAAAGCGTTGATGAACCAACTAATAAAGATTTTAGCAAATCTGATAGTTAGTATCAATCAATTTTGTACATTTGCAAAATAACATAAAAGCAATAATAAAACATATTAAACCAGACAATAATAACATCTTATAAATAGCATTCTGCTATTGTTCGAGATGCCGAAACCTGAGAAAATAACCAATACAAAAACTCATAACTAAAAATGAGCACCTATTCGCAAAGTATAATTCAAATTGTATTCAGCACAAAATATAGAGAAAAAACTTTAATTAAAGCGAATAGAGATGAATTGTATAAATATATTTGGGGCGTTATCAATAAAAATAATTGCCATTTATATCGTATTGGGGGTGTTGAAGATCACATCCATATAGCTACATCATTGAGCTCCACATTAACCGTTGCTGATTTGGTAAAGGACATTAAATTAGCAAGTTCCGATTACATCAAACAAAACAATTTATTTCCACATTTTGGCGGCTGGCAAAACGGATACGCCTGGTTTACCTATTCTTTTAAAGATAAAGATCGATTAATTGAATATATCAAAAACCAGGAGAAACATCATGGTAAGAAAACGTATAAAGACGAATTGATTGAATTGCTGAATGAGCATAGGATTGAATTTGATGAAAAATACCTTCTCTGATTAACGCATCATCTATTTACAACCATGCGTTTCACACATGGCTAATCATATTGAACTGCGTTGCAGTTCTGATTTTCAAATATTATATTTATCCATTCGTCCATGCATTTCATACATGGCTATTCGTATTAAACTGCGTTGCAGTTCTGATTTTCAAATATTATATTTATCCATTCGTCCATGCATTTCATACATGGCTATTCGTATTAAACTGCGTAGCAGTTCTGATTTAATCTATCATCATTCTTTTGCATCCGTGCGTTGCACGCATGGAATTGATATTAACGGGATTTGCAACCCCGAAGGGGTTAAATATGATTAGCCATGTGTGAAACGCATGGAATGGTTAAAGCCGTTGTAAAATGCTAAAGTCGGAGGCAATTGATGAAATTAGTGTATCATTCATTATTTTTCGCATCTCACTTGCTATTTTGTAAAATGTTTCTATCTTTGTTTGAAAATTTAAAATTAATACACAATGAAGAAAGCACTTTTTACTTTTGCACTTTTAGTAGCATTTTCGTTAAGCGGAATGGCTCAGGTTGACAAAATTATTGGTAAATGGAAAACGATAGATGATAAAGATGGCACTGCCAAGTCAATTGTTACTATTTTCAAAGCCACCAATGGGAAATATTACGGGAAAATAGAAAAACTATTCAAAGAACCCGAAAAAATTTGTACTGAGTGTGAAGGTGCAAATAAAGACAAACCTATATTAGGAATGCTTATCATCAATAATATGCTTGAAAAAGATGGCAAACTGACCGGAGGTACAATTCTTGACCCAAAAGACGGCAAAGTTTACCGTTGTAATATAAGTCTGGGATCGGAAACAGGAGAGAAATTAAGCGTTCGTGGCTCACTTGATAAAATGGGTTGGCTTGGGCGCTCTCAAACCTGGATCAGAATTTAAATTCAAAAACATTGATTGTTTGACCTTTAGCAATTGGGAACTGTATCAAAAACAGATTCTACTGTTAAACATTGCTAAATCACAGAAAATACTTGATAAATGTGTTGTACAACATAAAAATTCGCCTTAATTTTGCACTGTGTTTTTCATGGTATTAGATTTAAGGTTAACTAAAAGATTGGGTTGTCGTGAGACAACCTTTCTTGTTTTTTATAGATTATAGAACAATGATTATAGAACAAAGATCAAAGACAAAAGAGGCAAAAGACTTTCAGACTTTATAAACTATCAAACCTTGAACTCAATTTTAATCCAACTTTATAAAAGTTCTTTGATCGCCTTGAAGAAAGCACGAAAGACAATTTGGTGGCTTTTAAAACTTATCATACCCATCAGTTTATTTGTAAGCTTTTTACAATACTGGGGCATAATTGCACAAATAGCTTCCGCTCTGAAACCTGCATTTTCTTTAATCGGACTTCCCGGCGAATCTGCTGTCGTTTTTATTTCAAGTATATTTTTACCACTTTACGCTCCCATTGCCATTATTACCACACTTCCGCTCACCATGCGTGAAATTACCATTTTGGCATTAATGTGTCTGATTTCGCACAATTTATTTATCGAATCAGCCGTTCAGAAAAAAACAGGAACATCATCTATTATCATGTTTTTTATGCGGTTGTCAGTGTCAATTATCGGGGCATTTATTCTCAATCTGCTTTTACCGGAACATCTTGGGGCGAATCAAGCAATTCAAAAGGTTGTTGAATTTCAAAACCTAAGCGATATGCTATTGAGTTGGTTTAAAGGTACCGTTTATCTTTCGGTGAAAATTATTCTGATAATTTCAGGCTTAATGATTTTGCAAAGTATACTGAAAGAATTTAATTTATTGACTTTAATTTCAAAAATATTTGCTCCTTTCATGCGAATTCTTGGACTTACAGGTGAAAGTTCATTTCTGTGGTTTGTTGCCCAGACATTGGGACTTGCCTATGGTTCGGCAGTTATGATTGAAGAAGTTGAGAACAAGGAAGTCTCTTTATATAGTGCCAATTTGCTGAATTATCATATTGCCATAAATCACTCACTACTTGAAGATACACTCTTATTCGTAGCAATAGGTGTACCTGCCGGTTGGATTATATTTCCCCGTTATATTTTTGCCATCATTATTGTCTGGAGCGTGCGATTAATAATACAATTTAAGTCCAAATAGACATTTATAGGGTTTTTATTCAAAAAAACGGTTTTTGAATTTGCAAATCTTTAAACTAAACATTATATTTGCAAAGTAAAGATAAAATGAATCAGTTAGAGGCTTGAAAATGTCGAATACAAAAAAAATGCTCATAGAAGTGGCACGTCAGCTTTTCGCTCAAAGAGGGAAAAAGGATGTGACAATGAATGACATTGCCGAAACTTCCAAAAAAGGTCGACGCACGCTGTACACGTACTTCAACAATAAAGAAGAAATTTACAGAGCCGTAATTGACAAAGAGTTAGACACAATTTTGGAAAGGCTTACTGTTGTCGCAAATCAAAAAACAGAACCTGATGTAAAACTCACCAACATCATTCTGACCCATTTGGATGCAGTGAAAAGTGTTGTAAACCGGAACGGATCACTACGCGCCGATTTTTTTCACGATATTTATGAAGTTGAACGTAAACGTCGGAAAATAGATGTAAAAGAACTCATTCTGATTCAATCTATTATTACTGAAGGAATTGCAAAAAACATCTTCAAACGCATGGATGTAGAACTTTCATCTATGATTATTTTTTATGCTATCAAAGGACTTGAGATTCCTTATATCCGCCAAAACATCAGCTCCGAATTCGAAAAGAACAAAAACAGCATTGTTGAATTTGTTTTCACAGGGATCAGAAAAAAAGGAACTAAGTAATAGGTAAAATTAAATTCGTATTCTTTCAATCCCATACGATACACATAGTTACATAGTAAAACATAGTATTATCTTCAAAGACATAGCACATATAGATTCATTAATATGACTATGTGATACTATGGAACTAAATAAAACTATAGTGGTTGATTCTGTTTGGAAATCGATAAACTCTTTTTCAAAAGATAGATTTCTCACTTCGTTTAATAGTAGAAGCTTAGAATAACTATTGAACTTTTTTCGTATTGTAAACTGTATCTTTAAGACGACATTCACATTCGCACTTTTCAGTTTCAAGAAGTCCGCTTCTTTTCAGTAAATCATATTCTACTTTAAAGTTTTCAGTAAAGATTCCTGAATTGAGGTTTTCTTCAATCTGTCTTTGTGTCCACCATTTTGTTTGATCAATCATCGCAACATTGGGTTTGATATGCATCTGCTGACAACTGACAAAAAGGAATGCATATTGATATTCGTTTTCAACTTCAATGCTATAGTTTGCAAGATACATGTGTTTGAAATTGCTTATTCCGTAGCGATCATTTGCAGTTCTTTCTATACACTGATCGATGGTTTCTTCCACTATCACATGATTCGAAATTGCGGTATCCCACAAGCCCGGGGTAATAAGATTTTCAGCGGATCTTTTCTGCATTAATATCAATCCGTTTTCAATCAACATCGCTCTGACAATCGGATGTCGATATTTATTACTATCATTTAAACTCGTCAAATGATTAATGCTCCCGATTATTTTTCCTTGCTCACTTACTATGGGCCACCATTCTTCTTTCATTAAATCGGCCCGGATAATCAGAACGCGGAGAATTTCATAAATTATCAAAAATACCAGCAAACCGATGTAAATGTATTGGGTTAAATGAAGGTACAAATTCATATCTTTGCTCTTTCCAAGTCGTAAAAGTACAACCGAGGAAACATAAACTATCAACACGACTAAAAGGATATAAAGAAACCTGTAAAGTTCATTGAAGTTATTCGTCATAGGAATCAGCCTGGAAATTACTTTGGAGATAATTCGCTGTATCGGTTTACGAAAGACGATAAAAACAAGCAAAAAGCACAATACAACTACTTCATAGAGTATTTGATGGAAATGTGCAGAAATGGGGAAAAAATACTCAACTCCGGCAATAAGCGAAATTAAAATGAAAATGGAAGTAAATATTAAATGCCAGGTAAATATGCGGTTATATACATAAAATACATACACCAAAAGAATCATCGCAACCGGAAATGCTATCTTCCAGGCAATGCTCATTCCAAATAATTCATCTACTACCAAAAACACGAGTATGGGTAATAATTGAAATACCGGATTAAAAAAAGATTCTCTGATTTGCTTTCTCAACTTATTCATAACATAAAACTACTTCATCGGAAATCTAACAAATTTCCTGAGTTTTAGTTTGATTGTAGGATGAAAAAGTTTTATATTTGCTAAAAAGACATCATTCGACTCACATATTTGCCAATAATGTCAAATTCAAGGTTTACAGTTGTTCCGGCTTTAATTTGATGGAAATTTGTATGTTCATAAGTATAAGGTATTATTGCAACCTGAAACGAATTATCTGTCGGATTACAAACCGTAAGACTCACACCATTCACAGTAACTGAACCTTTATCAACAGTCATGTATCCGCGTTTTGCCATTACTTTATCGAACGGATATTCAAAAGTAAAATACCAACTACCATCCGCTTCATCAACTGCTTTACAAATTGCTGTCTGATCAACATGCCCCTGAACGATATGTCCATCCAACCGACCGTTCATCAACATACTCCGTTCCAGATTAACTTTGCTACCCACTTCCAACATGCCAAGGTTAGTACATTGCAGCGTTTCACTGATGGCAGTTACGGTATAGGAATTCTCCGTTTTTGAAACCACAGTTAAGCAAACACCATTATGAGCAACGCTCTGATCAATTTTCAATTCATTCACAAACGAACAGGTCATGGTAATATGCAGATTTTCCTGTTCTTTTTTTAATGCAACTACTGCGGCTGCTTCTTCAATTATTCCTGAAAACATAGTTTTAAAATTGCCCCTAAATCCCCTAAAGGGGACTTAAAGAATTGATTACATTATTAATTTAACTAGAAACTTGAAAAGTCCAACAAAAGAGATATAGGATCTAAGATCGTGACACACTTTTCACGCCTTTAATCAGTCTGATTTTCTTTATGATTCCATCCAGTTCTTTTGTATCATTCACCATGATAGTCAGATTTCCCTGAAATAATCCGGCATTGGAATCAATAGAAATTGAACGCAGACTGATATTTTTTTCTTTTGATATTAATGAACTAATATTGGTTACAATTCCAATATCATCATGACCTACAATCCGCAAAGTGATCGGATATTGCGAACCGACAGATTTCCCTGACCAACGCGCGTTGACTATACGATAACCAAAACGAGCAATCATTTGCGGTGCATTCGGACAATCAGTCCTGTGAATCTTAATTCCACCGGCAACTGCCACAAATCCAAAGACATCATCACCATAAATTGGATTGCAACATTTTGCCAAACGAAATTCCACTCCTTTCAAATCCTCGCCGATAACTAAAACATCATCTTTGCCGCTGTATTCTGCAGGTTGTAGATCTTTTGAAAATGAATCAGCACGTCTGATTTCGGATTGATCAATAACCGTTGGTTTATCCAAATCGACATACGCATCGCGAACCACAAGCATATCCAGTTTCTCATGAGCAATTTCCTGATAGAAATCACTAACGGTCTTAAATCCTTTTTTCTTAGCGAGCCGTGAAATCTTTCCATCGTCCAGTTCAATCTTCCAGTTTTTGAATCGGCGGATTAATGTTTCGCGACCCATTTCAGCATCTTTAAATTCAACTTCTTTGAGTGCCTGTCTGATTTTGGTTTTCGCTCTCGAAGTTGTCACCACGTTGAGCCATGCCGGATTCGGTTTTTGCGTTGGCGAAGTCAACACTTCCACCTGATCGCCGTTATTCAAAACATATTTTATGGTCATGTTCTTACCATTCACTCTGGCACCCACACATTTACTTCCGAGTGCCGTGTGAATGGAAAATGCAAAATCGAGAGTTGTAGCTCCTTTTGGCAATTTATGCAGATCTCCGTTTGGCGAGAAAACAAAAACTTCCTTATCGTACAAATTCAGTTTGAACTCGTCCATGAAATCAACAGCATTCAATTCGGGATTCTCAAGAATCTCGCGAATATTCTTCAGCCATTCATCCATGCCGGATTCGCTTTTAATTCCTTTGTATTTCCAGTGTGCAGCAAGTCCTTTTTCGGCCACTTCATCCATTCTCTGAGTACGGATTTGAACTTCAACCCATCTTCCTTCCGGCCCCAAAACTGTAGTATGCAAACTTTCGTATCCGTTTGTTTTGGGAATAGACAGCCAGTCACGAAGCCGTTTCGGATTCGGTTGGTACATATCCGCCACAATAGAATATGCCTGCCAACATGCGGCTTTCTCTTTTTCAAGTGGAACATCAAAAATAATACGTATGGCAAATAAATCGTAAATGTTTTCGAAAGGAGTATTTTGTTTTTTAATTTTAGAATAAATGGAATGGATAGATTTTGTTCGTCCTTTGATGGTAAATTCAAAACCTACATCTTTCAATTTCTCTTTCAACGGCATGATAAAATTGGAAATGAACTCATCACGCGAACGTTTTGTTTCATTTAGCTTATTTGCTATTTCCTTGTATATCTTCCGATTGGTGTGCTTTAATGACAGATCTTCGAGTTCGGTTTTTACAGCGTATAAACCCATACGGTGAGCTAAAGGTGCATAAAGAAACGAAGCTTCACGAGCTATATTTTGGCGTTTTTCTTCAGGAAAAGAATCCAACGTCCTCATTATGTGCAAATGTTCGGCGATAATGATAAGAATAACCCGAACATCTTCCGCAAAAGTCAAAAACAGTTTTCTGAAGTTCTCGGTTTCGAGTGAGGCATTTCGCTGATACAATTCTGAAACCCGAATCATTCCCAATATAATGGACGAAACCGGTGCATGAAATTTAGCTTCTATTTCTTCAATAGTGATAGCTTTTTTCTCAACCAATTCGAGAAACAAAACACTTAAAACGGCTGATTTCCCTAAACCAATTTCATCAAGTACTATTCTTATTATCTGAAGTTTATCTGAAATAGACTGTCCGGGAGCAATATTTTCAGTTGAAGCTTTCGCATAGAACTCTTTTAGAATTCTTTTGACTTCGTTACGTTCTTCAAGATTGAAAAGCGTAAAATATGATTTCAAAAAAGTCCTGTATTGTGCTGAAATATCTATATTTTGGTTGGTAGTCATATGAAGTATTGAATAAATTATTGTCCTGTTCTTTCAACAATAACAACATAAATCATCAAAAAAATCATTCATCGTTTCTTTTTAATACAATTTGCCTTAAAAACACAAAGATACGATACAAAATTCAAGAAGTTTGAAATTACGCTTCGAAAAAAGAAAAAAACAGGACAGAATTAGTAAAACTAGAAAATATTTATTGATTTTCATATAAAAAACGCTCAGATTGGCGAGAATTTGGATTTTCTTTTCTAAATTTGTGGACTCAAAAAATGACCCATCGTATAATTATTAAAAATTTAATAATAACTTTTTTAGCACGTATACTAAAAACCATATTTCAGTATGAAAACAACCATTAAAATTCTACTTTCACTTTCAATTGTTCTATTAGTTTATTTTTGTATTATGAGTGTGCTTACACCCATTCGGTTTGACGAAACAAAAGTAAGCCGGGAGACAGCTATTATTAAACGATTAACCGATATCCGAAAAGTTGAATTAGAATTCAAAGATCAAAAAGGACGTTTCACTGCCAGTTTTGACACATTAATCAACTTTGCTAAAACTGCAAAGAAAAAAATGGTTATGAAAGAAGGTTCATTGACCGATAAACAACTTAATGCAGGTTTAACAGAAGTTGCTGCTGCAAAAATTGTAAGAAGAGGCAATGCAAAAGAAATCGCCGAAAACGGACTTGAGGGTTTCCGTCGTGATACAGCGTATGTCAATTTACTTCAGGCTATTTTCCCAACGGAATATACCGCAGAAACAATTGATCAATTAGCTATTATCCCTTATTCTAACAAAGATAAATTTGATTTGAAAGTCAAAAATGATTACGTTAATGGAACTGGCATCACAATTCCTTTGTTTGAAGCTGCTGCTCCATTTAAAAGCTATTTGTATGACCTGAACCATCAGGAATTGATTAACATCATTGATATACAAACTAAACTAAACAAATATCCGGGATTAAAAGTTGGTTCAGTTGAAGAACCTAATAACAACGCTGGTAACTGGGAATAACATTTGATCTGAAAGTTGGTGACTCTGATATCAACTTATAAAATCAAAAAAATCATGGAAAACCTTTCCGATTTAAAACATAATAATCAATATAGTCTATCCATCCGATTCAATTCGGATGGATTTTCTTTATATATTTATGATGAAAATGACTTTTTAATTTCTACAAAATCTATTGACGCTCCTATTTTCAAATTGAATGAAAATGAGATCAAGTCGCTTTTAAACAATGAGATAGAAACACAATTAGTTTTCAAATTTACTCAAGTAATTTGTGAACTTGACAAATATACAATTGTGCCTTTAGCACTTTTCGTACCTGAAGAATGCAAAGATTACCTTCAGTTTCATACCGAATCAACACTGAATGAACCTGTTATTTTTAATAAGATATATGCATTTGATTTGGTGAATATATTCTCAATTCCAAAATCACTTCAAATCGCTGTTTCTGATATTTTTCCAACCATTTCGGTGAATCATCATTTGAGCTTTCTATTGACAGATCAGATTAAAGCCCAGTCGATAAACAGCGTTTATATTTTTGTTCGATCAAAAATTATGGATGTAGTAGTAATTCAATCCGGTGATGTGAAACTTATAAATAGTTTTGAATATCGAAGCACTGAAGATTTCACGTATTATACCCTGAATATTTTTGATCAATTATCGTTGGACACCGAGAATTGCCAGGTATTTTTAATCGGGTCAACTAAAAATTCTGAATTATTGAAACAACTTCAGAAATATCTGAAAAATTGCGAGCTAATAAATCAGATTCCTAAAATGATTTCTTCAAACTAAACTGAACCCAATGAGGATTATAAGTGGAAAATACAAAGGAAGACGAATTTCGGCTCCAACCAATATAACTGCAAGACCTACAACCGATTTTGCTAAAGAAGGCTTGTTCAATTTGCTCAATAATCGTATTGATTTTGAAGGAATTGATGTGCTCGATCTTTTTGCCGGAACCGGAAGTATCAGCATAGAATTTGTTTCACGTGATTGTAAAAGTGTGATTAGTATCGAACAAAACGATCGTCATTGTGCATTTATTAATAAGATTTGCAAAGAATTGAAAATTGATAATCTTTCGCTTGTGAAAACCGATGTTTTCAAGTTTATTAAAAGCTGTCATACACAATTCGATATGATTTTTGCAGATCCACCCTATGAATTGGATAAAATTGAAGAGATTCCCAATTTAATTTTCTCGTATAACCTGCTCAAGAGCGATGGGCTTTTCGTTTTGGAACATTCATCGAAAACCAACTTCACAAATCATCCGAATTTTGCAGATCACCGGAATTACGGCAATGTAAATTTTAGTTTCTTTGAACTTAAATAAATCAAAATTGAATTCATAAAAAATGAGAAAACTTTTTATAGTAACACTGTGCTTAATTTTTGCGTTGAACGCCTTTACCAAAACTGAAACTAATTTTGGAAAAAGTCAAATTAAAAAGTTAATGATTGACGCTGCAATTTGGCAATTGAACAATCCAAGACACAAGTTGACTGACTGGACTAATGGTGCTTTTTACGCAGGTATTTCTGCGGCATATAAAACTACCAATGATGAGCGATTGAAGAAAGCAATGTTGGATATGGGAGAGAAAAACTTGTGGATGCCCGGGCCTAATATAAAATTTGCAGATGATCAGGCAATTGCACAAACGTATATTGATTTGTACCGCATTACAAAAGATAAAAAGATGATTGCGCCATTTGTCAAAAGAATGGCTGAGTTTGAAGTTACTCCGAACAAAACCGATTCAAAACGATGTATAACCTGGTGGTGGTGTGATGCTTTATTTATGGCACCTCCGGCTTATGTAAAACTTGGGATTACACTCAAGAATCAAAATTACCTCACGCTTACTGATTCACTTTTTAAAGAAACTTATGATCTGTTGTACAGCAAAGAAGATCATTTGTTTTATCGCGATAACAGTTATTTTTCCAAAAAAGAAAAGAATGGACAAAAAGTGTTTTGGTCACGCGGAAACGGTTGGGTAATGGGTGGTTTAGCTCTGATTTTAAAAGAATTACCTTCAAACTACAAAAACAGACCATTTTATGAAAAACTGTTTAAAGAAATGGCACGGAAAATTGCTGATATACAACAAAATGATGGACTTTGGCGAGCTAGTTTGCTGGATCCGGAATCATATCCCGGCGGAGAAGCCAGTGGTTCAGGATTTTACACGTACGCATTGGCATGGGGAATTAATAACGGTTTATTGGACCGAAAAGAATATTTACCCGTTGTGAAAAAAGCATGGTTAGGAATGTGCACCTTGGTTCAGCCTGATGGTCGCGTTGGATGGGTTCAACAAATAGGAGCTGATCCGCAACTAAATTTCACAGCGTCTGTTACCGAGGTGTATGGAACCGGTGCTTTCTTGTTAGCCGGAAGTGAAGTTATAAAGCTGAAATAAAAAGTATTAGGATTTTTTGTAGATTTCTCCCTGCAATGAATTGCAGGGAGTTTTTTGTTTAAAAAATGTTGTAACAGAAAAGTAATATTGGAGTACTAAAAAATCTATTTTGATTGCAATTTATCCGTAAAGTTTACAAAAGAAATAGATAACAATGATAACTATAATCTTTTTTATCACTACATTTGTTGTCTGTTTTAAAATCAACTGAATGAAAATAATTTCTGAGAAAATACTGCAAGAACCTGTAGGTAGGATTATGGGGAAAATAAGCAAGATTCTGCAATCGAACCTGCAAACCAGTCTTGCACATCTCGACATTGACCGATCATTTTATCCCTTGCTTTTAATCGAATCGCGGCCAGGAGTTACGCAACAAGAACTGGCTAGTGAACTTTTGTGCGATAAAGTACAGGTCGTTCGGATTATCAATTATCTTTCGTCAAACGGTTATGTGGAAAGGGTGAAAAATAAGACTGACCGACGTAAGCAAGAACTGCTTATCACTGAAAAAGCAAGACGTTTTATTCCGGAAATACGCCAAAGTATCATAAAAACTTCAGCATTTGGATTAAAGGACTTGAACGATGAACAAATTGAAACCTTGTACAATTTACTCGAAACAATTGAAAGCAAACTAGTTAAATCAAAATAACTCGAAATTATAATGAAAAAAAGGACGAACGTGGTCATTGCAATTATTTTTATTGTATTAGCTGCAATTTTTTTGAAAGTTGGACTAACAAAACCCAACGATAAATCAAAAAACAAAATGTCGAAGGAAAAGACATATCAAAAAGTAGATGCGTTTATCGTAACCCCTTCCTTGTTAATAAACGAAATTGTGGTGACCGGTTCTCTGGTGTCCTTCGATGAAGTGTCTTTGCAAAATGAAGTGGCAGGACGAGTTGTCAGTATGAATTTACCCGAGGGGAAATTCGTAAAAAAAGGCACTTTGCTTGTAAAACTTTTTGACGATGATTTACAGGCTACACTAAAAAAACTACAATCGCAACTTGCTCTTCAGGAACAAATTGCAAAGCGGCAGTCTGAATTATTGAAAGTAAATGGAATCAGCCAGAACGATTATGATCAAACGGTATTGCAACTGAATACAATTAAAGCCGATATAGAAGTTGAAAGAACTTTGATTCGGAAAACAGAAGTTTTGGCACCTTTCGACGGCGTTATTGGTTTGCGAAATATTAGCCCCGGAGCTATTGTAACTCCTGCCACTTTACTTGCAACTATCCGAAGTTCAGACAAACTAAAGCTTGATTTCTTCGTTCCTGAGAAATACAGCCCGGATATAAAATCGGGAATGAAAGTGAAGTTCACTTTGTATAATGAAGACAAAAAATACGATGCAACAGTTTTTGCTACTGAAAAAAACATAGATGATGCTACCCGCAATCTGAAAGTACGTGCATTGGTAAATAGTAAATCTGATGATTTGATTTCCGGTGCTTTTGCTAATGTGATTTTACATTTAAGCGAGAACAACAAGGCCTTGTTGATTCCAACTCAGGCTATTATTCCGAATGAAGAACAAAAAAATGTAATTGTTGCCCGAAACGGAAAAGCTCATTTTGCGCAAGTACAAACCGGAATCCGTAAAGCTTCAAAAATTGAAGTTACTTCAGGAATTCAGAATGGCGATACCATAATTACTACCGGAATTCTCTTTCTGACTGAAGGAACACCTTTACATTATTCAACCGTAAGCAAGTAAATATGACAATTTCAGATATAGCACTTAAACGTCCGGTTGGATCAATAGTCGTCAGTTTAATAATAATACTGATGGGAGCCGTAGGTTTTAATTTTCTGGGAATCAGGCTTTATCCGGCCATTGATCCACCGATAATTACAGTACGGACATCCTATACAGGTGCCAGTGCCGAAATTATTGAGTCGCAAATAACCGAACCGCTCGAAAAAACCATTAATGGAATTGAAGGTGTAAAGTCTATTTCGTCCACCTCGTCAATTGGGAGCAGCTCAATCACAGTGGAATTTAATCTTGGCTCAGATCTTGAAAAAGCAGCAAATGATGTGCGGGACAAAGTTTCACAAGCTATTCGAAGTCTACCACAAGATATTGATTCGCAGCCAACCGTTACGAAAGCTGATGCTAATAGTGATCCAATTATCATGCTCACGGCTCAGAGTAGCCGGATGAATGATCTTGAACTGAGTGATTATGCTGAAAATGTATTGCAGGAAAAATTCCAAACCATTCCCGGAGTTAGTTCAATTACAATTTATGGTCAGCAAAAACCTGCCATGCGCCTTTGGATGGATCCATACAAAATGGCCTCATATCAACTTACAGCATCAGATGTAAATGCCGCACTTGCAAAAGAAAATATTGAATTACCCGGAGGAAAAATCCGTGGAACTAAAACAGAAATGATTATTAAAACATCAGGTCGCTTGGTGACAGAAGATGATTTCAACAATTTAATCATAAAACAAGGGAATAATCAAGTTGTAAAGTTCAAGGACATTGGAGAAGCCATGCTTGGACCTCAGGATGAAGAATCAGGAGCAACTATTAATGGTAATATCGGTGTAGTACTTGCTTTAATTCCGCTTCCCGGAGCCAACGACATTCAGATTGCAGATGAATTCTACAAACGTCTGAATCAGATAAAGCAAAACATGCCGAAAGGAATGGAATTGAATATCGGGCGTGATAAATCTATTTTCGTACGACAATCGGTTCAGGACGTTATTGAAACCTTGTTGATTGCCATCAGCTTGGTGGTTTTGATTATTTTCCTTTTCTTCCGTAACTGGATTATTGCACTTCGACCTTTAATTGACATTCCCGTTTCGTTAATTGGAACATTATTCGTAATGTACATCTTAGGTTTCTCCATTAATGTGTTGACTTTACTGGGAATTGTTTTGGCAACAGGACTTGTGGTGGATGATGGGATTGTGGTGACGGAAAATATTTTCAAACGGATAGAGCAGGGCATGAATAAATGGCAGGCTGCTTTCGAAGGAACCCGTGAAATATTTTTTGCTGTTATTTCCACTTCACTGACTTTAGCCGTTGTATTTATTCCGGTAATTTTTCTCGAAGGATTTACAGGACGTTTATTCCGCGAATTTGGAATCGTTGTGGCAAGTGCTGTATTGATTTCTGCCTTTGTTTCATTAACCCTTACACCGGTATTGAATGTATTGTTGGGCGGTTCGGCAACACATCATTCTAAGTTTTATGTAGCAAGTGAACCCTTTTTCGAAAGAATGGAAAAAGGATATCGCCGCTTCCTGACATTTTTTATTCAAAACAAATGGATTTCCGGTGCTATCATTATTATGTGTTTCCTTTTGATTGTATCCATTGGGGTTTCACTTCAAAAAGAGCTTGCACCGCTGGAAGATCATAGTTATATTCGTACCTCGGTGACAGCACCTGAAGGAATGGAATATACAACCACTCAACATATTTTGGATAAAGTTGCAAGAATCAGTATGGATTCGGTTCCACAAGCCAATTATGTATTAGCACGTTATGGAGGAGGTTATAATTCGAGTGTAAATAATGGTTTTATAATTACTTTCCTTACCGATCCGACCACCCGAAAAGTTTCACAACAACAGATATATACCAAGCTCACAGCTCTTTATCGTAAAATACCGGAAGCACGTGTAATTGCCAGTCAGGAACCAACCATCACAACTTCAGCATCAAGAGGTTTGCCTGTACAGTTTGTTCTTCAGAATCTTAATTTTGATAAATTAAAAAATGTGCTTCCTAAGTTTTTGGAAGAAGCCCAAAATAGTCCGGTTTTCAGTAACGTGGATGTTGATTTAAAATTCAATAAACCTGAATTAAACGTTCAGGTTGACCGATTGAAAGCGAATAGTCTGGGCGTGAATGAGAAAGATGTGTCCAATACTCTTGATTTGGCATTAAGCGGAAGCCGTTATGGATATTTTTTGCAAAACAACAAACAATATTATGTAATTGGACAAGTGCTTCGCCAAGATCGAAGTACTCCGGCAGATATTTCATCACTTTACGTTCGGTCATCAAGCGGAAAAATGATTCAATTGGATAATCTGGTCAACATTAAAGAAAACAGTAATCCACCCACTTTATACCATTACAACCGATATAAATCGGCAACAGTATCGGCAAACCTGGCTGAAGGAAAAACACTGGGTGATGGTATCACTGAAATGCAGCGAATTGCAGATAAATTGTTGGATAGTTCGTATACAACCGCTTTATCAGGGCCATCACGCGATTTTGCTGAAAGTAGTTCTAATATTTCTTTTGCATTGATTTTGGCCTTGTTACTGATTTATTTAATTCTGGCGGCACAGTTTGAAAGTTTTATCGATCCATTTATTATTATGATTACGGTGCCTTTGGCTATTGCCGGAGCTTTACTTTCGTTATGGATTCTTGGTCAGACCTTGAATATCTTTTCCGAAATAGGTATGATTTTACTCATCGGGATTGTTACCAAGAATGGGATTTTAATTGTTGAATTTGCCAATCAGAAACGAAAGTTGGGAATGAATAAACGAGTTGCTGCTTTCGAAGCTGCTTCAGCCCGTTTCCGTCCTATTTTAATGACATCGTTGGCAACAATTTTTGGAGCATTACCAATTGCATTGGCTTTGGGAGCAGGTTCAACGAGTAGAGTTTCTTTGGGAATAGTGGTTGTGGGCGGATTATTATTCTCGTTGTTACTCACCCTCTTTGTCATTCCGGTAACTTATATTGTTGTTTCAGCAAAAAACAGAGCCGAAACAGTTATTTAAACATCTACAAATTATGAGAATCAAGTCAATTATATTGTTTTTGTTAGTCTTTTTTTCTTTGCAGGCACAAAAGTCGTTAAGTCTGGATGAAGCGCTTAATATTGCACTTAAAAATAATTACGATATCCGGGTAGCACGCAACAATTCGGACATCGATAAAATAAATAACACTCCGGGAAATGCCGGCATGTTGCCTACGATTCAGATTACAGGTTCGGGAAATCTTAGCCAAAATAATGTATATCAGAAATTATCATCCGGAGTTGAGAATAACTTTCCTTCACAATCAAGCTCTGCTTTAAATGCAGGAACTGAATTGAACTGGACACTTTTTGATGGTGGAAAAATGTTTGTCACCAAATCAAAATTGTCCGAAATAGAGTCACTTGGAGCTATTCAGTTCAAAGATAAAGTACTTCAAACTCAATTTGATATTATTGCTGCCTATTACGATGTGGTGCGTCAAAAGCAACAATTAAATTCGATAAATGTAATCATAAATTATAACCGGGAACGTGTAAAACTGACTCAAATAGGTTTTGATGCGGGGTATTATTTGAAATCGGATTTATTACAGGCAAAAATTGATTTGAATGTTTCACTTGAAAATGCGGTCAATCAACAGTTTGCAATTAATGTGGCAAAAAAGAACCTGAATGTATTACTTGCACAGAATTTTGATACTGATTTTGTAGTTGCCGATTCTATTCCGCTTGACTATACACCGGATAAAGAAAAATTAATGTCTCAGTTAAATTCTTCCAACACAGGCATTTTAATGTCACAAAAACAAATCGATATAGCAGCTCTGGTTTTAAAAGAAAATAAAACCGGATATTTACCCAAAGTCAATTTCAGAGCCGGATATTATTATTCTCAAAGTTCAAATTCCGTAGGCACAACGCTAGAGAACAGAACTTTTGGCCCTGAAGTAGGCGGTTCGGTTTCCATACCCTTATTCAGTGCCGGTGAGAATAAACGAAAAGTTTCCGGGGCAAAATTAGATTTGGAATCGGAAGAATATAATCTGTCGAATGTGAAACTTCAAACAAAAACCGAGCTCGAAAATGCATTAACGGATTTTGAAAATCAACAACAGTTACTGAAAATAGAAAAAGAAAATTACGAACTTACCAAAGAAAATCTGGAAATCAGTATGCAAAGACTGTCACACGGTCAAACTACTGCACTTGAAGTTCATCAGGCTCAGGAGTTTTATGTTCAGTCATTTACCCGCCTTATCAATTTTGAGTATAACCTCAAAATGTCCGAATCGAAGTTGAAACAATTGATTGCGTCGTTTTAGTAAGAGAAATTATACAAAAGGATACCCACCCAAATTAACTAATAATTGTTAGATTTTCAAAAGTTGACAACTACGCTTGACAAGTGACTCAATGGCATCTTACAATAGTGTACTCGAGTTGGATTATCGATTGGAATAAGACACAAATTTCCTAAATCTTTTTTCAGCAAAGTAAAATCATAATAAATAGTCGTAATTCCTAATAAAACTAATAGGATTGATTGAATTATAGTACTTTTGTTGGATAAAAGAGAATAAAGTTTGTCTCCATTATCTTCAAAGAATTAAAAATTATTATAACGGGAAATTTTAATTCTTATAAACTATTTAAATTGGTACATGTTTAAATCCGAGTACGTGTACGGCAATTATTAAGTGATTAACTAAATTAAAACATGACGGAAAAAATAGAGAATATAGAACTTGCATATCTTACCATTGATGATTATCAGGAATTAAAACAGGCTATGATTGTAGCTTATCATGCCATTCCTAATCCGTATTGGGAAGAGCATCAGATTCAAACGTTGTTAGATAAATTTCCTGATGGACAGATTGTTATCAAAGCGAATGGGCATATTGCCGGATGCGCGTTATCGATAATTGTTGATCATGAACAGCTGGAAGGATTACATACATATAAAAGCATAACCGGAAACTATACTTTTGATACACATACTCATACAGGCGACACATTGTATGGAATTGATATATTTATCAAACCAGAATTCAGAGGACTTCGTTTGGGTCGACGGTTGTACGATTATCGGAAAGAGCTTTGTGAAAAACTGAATTTAAAAGGGATTCAATTTGGAGGCAGAATTCCGAATTATCATACTTTCGAATCTACATTGAGTCCCAAACAATACATTGAGAAAGTCAAATCAAGGGAAATTCCCGATTCGGTCTTAAACTTTCAATTGTCCAATGATTTTTATCCGGTAAAAATTCTGAAAGGTTATCTTGAAGGAGATAAAGCATCAAGTGAATACGCAGTCTTGTTAAAATGGGATAATATTTACTATGAGAAACCTTCAAAAAATGCTATAGACATAAAAAAAATTGTCCGTTTAGGATTAGTGCAATGGCAGATGCGACCTTATAAAAACATCAAGGAACTAATGCAACAGGCTGAATACTTCGTAGATACACTAAGTGAATATCATAGTGACTTTGCATTGTTTCCTGAATTTTTCAATGCGCCTTTGATGGCTGAATTTAATAAAATGGGAGAAGCTGACTCCTTAAGAAAGTTAGCAGAGTATACTTCTGAAATAATAGAGGAATTTTCAAAATTAGCCATATCGTATAATATCAATATTATTACAGGAAGCATGCCTGAGTTGGTTGGAGAAGTGCTTTACAATGTCGGTTATTTATGTCGACGTAACGGATCGAAAGAACGATACGAAAAACTACATATTACGCCCGACGAGCAAAAAGCATGGGGAATGAAAGGTGGAAATGTATTACAGACTTTCGATACGGATTGTGGTAAGATTGGTGTTTTGATTTGTTATGATGTTGAATTTCCGGAACTTAGCAGATTGTTGGCCGATGAAGGAATGGATATTTTGTTTGTTCCATTTTTAACCGACACACAAAATGGTTATTCGAGAGTTCGGTATTGTGCCCAGGCACGAGCCATTGAAAACGAATGTTATGTAGCCATCGCGGGCAGTGTCGGCAATTTACCTAAAGTTCACAATATGGACATTCAATATGCACAATCAATGGTATTCACCCCCTGCGATTTTGCATTCCCTACCACCGGCATAAAATCCGAAGCAACACCAAACACTGAAATGATTTTAATTTCGGATGTAGATCTGGATTTAATCCGTGAACTTCACAATTTTGGAACAGTGAAAAACCTAAAAGAAAGAAGACTTGACCTGTATCAATTAAAAAGACTTGATCCTTCTAAACGGAAATAACCAAGCTGAACAAGAGCCAAGAATCAAGAATCAAGAAGCCAAGAACCAAGATGTTAGACAAAAGAACAAAGATAAAAGATAAAAGAACAAAGTAAGGAAAGTCAGGAAAAAGGTAATTGAAAATAATTTTCTTTTTGAAATAAAACAAGATGTTTTCTTTTATTGAACTTTCATATTGAGTTGATTATCTATTAAATGTAACTATTGTAGTTTGACAAAATATTGTATATTGTGCCAAAGAATACAGCAATTTGAGAGTTTAGATAGTACCCGAACATTTTTAAAGTTTTATCAAAAACAAAAC
>JBBRTR010000018.1:0-30392 GCA_038244215.1 Bacteroidales bacterium | reverse complement strand
GTTCAATGTATTCAACTTCCGAAATTCGTAAAATAGTTTTGCTTCTTCGAGCAATCCTTCTGCCATCATTTCGTCAACACGCTTATTAATCCGATCGTAAAGTTCGGGTCTTGGCCGGTTTAAACCAATTTTCAAGATATTGAACGGACGATCTTTTCGTTGTCCGGTTCTTAAGTCAGAATAGGGTTTTCCGGTGATGCTGCATATTTCAAGCGCATGGATAATTCGTTTTGGATTTTGAATGTCAACTTCTTCGTAATGTTTCTGATCAAGACGTTTTAATTCATTTTGAATAAATCCCAAACCCAAATCAGCATATTGTTTTTGTCAGTAAGCACGTGTTTCAGTATCAACAGTAGGAATATCGTCCATCCCGTTACAAACTGCATCAATGTACATCATGGAACCACCAACCAACATTACAACTTCATTTTTCTGAAATAATTCAGCCAACAGCGTCATTGCATCTTGTTCATACTGACCGGCATTATATTCATCAAATATGGAATGAGTTCCGATAAAATAATGTTTCGCACGGTTTAGTTGACTTTCCAAAGGTGCCGCAGTACCAATTTTCAATTCGCGATAAAACTGACGCGAATCCGACGAAACAATAGGGCAACCAAAATGCTCAGCCAGTTTCAGGCTAATTTCGGTTTTTCCTACTCCGGTTGGACCTAAAATTACGAGTAATGTTGGTTTATTTTTCATTAATAATTAAACAAAAAAGACAGAAAATAATTTCAGTATATTTTCTGTCTTTCATTATATTTATTTTAAAATCAAAACTTTGGATCTTCCGCAAACAAGCTGCTATCATCAAAATTCATTTCGCCAAAACCTTCTTCATCCAATTCATCCAACTCAAAATCCTCATCACCGTAAAAGTTTTCATCCAGATTTACTTTTGCAATAACGGTCGGATTTTCATCAACCAGAATTTGAATGGGAGCATCACCTTCAGCAGAGATACAAACTGCTTTTTTGAGATTCTTCAATGGAATGATCTCCGTTAATTCAATAAAGAATACCCGATCGGACATCGCATCAAAAACGAAAAGTAATTTCTGATTTTCTTCGGTTAATAATTCTTCCAAAGTAGTAGAATCCATTACCAAATTATCATATTCCGAACTCGATTCCATTTCAACCAAAGTTACTTCCTGTCCTTTTTCCCAATCGTCGGAGCAGATAAAAAATGAAGTCATCTGATCTTTTCCATACCCCACAGAATGGAGAATAGCATCATGCAAATCAATAAATTTAGCTTCTGAATCGATTGTTATAACGCGGACAAAATCATCTACCTCATCGGATAGTATCGTGAATTTAAATACCATATTTGTTAGTTTGAATTTCGATGTAAAAATACTACTTTTTTTTTATCTGCATCGGTATTAATCAAAGATTATCCACAAAAAAACTAAAAAATAAATAATAGCTATCTGTTTTATACACTTAAATATCAATCATATAAAACAAATCACCAATGTATTATTTTCAACATATTTTTAATTCAATAATATTTGATTACTAACTTTATTTTTATTCAAATTAAAATTGAATTTCTCAAATTTATAAGACAAATAAGCTCTGACAAAAAAAGCTGCCGTAAAGGGCAGCTTTTTTTGTATCTTAAACGAAAGCTTTATTTCTTGAGCTTTTCTTCTATTTCTTTCACACTTAATCTAAAATTCTTATCGCAATCCATTAAATCAGTTACAATTTTACAAGCATGCAAAACCGTCGCGTGATCGCGTTGCCCAATTGTGTTTCCAATATTTGCCAATGAACTTTTTGTTAATTGTTTTGAAAGATACATTGCAATTTGTCTGGCCTGAACTACTTCACGTTTTCTGCTTTTAGTTGAAATTGCATCAACGGATAATGAAAAATACTCACAAACCACGTCGCGTATCTTTTCAACTGTATTCACCTTACGGGTAATGTTTACAATACGGCTGATCACTTTTTCGGCCAAAGTAATATCAATTGGCATATCAGCAAGCGTTGAATGTGCTAACAACGAAACAAGCACTCCTTCGAGGTCACGAACATTATCAACAACATGTTCGGCAATAAAATCAACAACTTCATCAGGAATTTCAAGTCCATCACGGTAAATTTTGCTTTGGAGAATTGATTTTCGCAAATCAAAATCAGGCTTTTCAATTTCAGCTGATAAACCCCATTTGAAACGGGTCAACAAACGTTGTTCCAGACCTACCATCACAATCGGAGAACGATCGGAAGTCAATACCAACTGTTTGCCTGATTGGTGTAAATGGTTGAAAATATGGAAAAATGTATTTTGAGTTCCTGTTTTGCCTGCAAATTCCTGAATATCATCTACAATCAAAACATCAATGGTTTGATAAAAATTCAGGAAATCATTAACGGTATTGCTTCTTACAGCATCGGTATATTGAATCTGAAAGGTATTAGCCGAAACATACAATACTCTTTTTTCAGGATTTAATTGTTTGGTCATTACACCGATTGCGTTTGCCAAATGTGTTTTTCCAACACCCGATTGTCCATAAACAAATAACGGATTGAAAATATTCTTCCCTGGCTCATTACCAATACTGATTCCTGCGGTACGAGCAAGTTTATTACTGTTTCCTTCAATGAGATTGTTAAAGTTATAGGCAGAGTTTAATTGTGGGTCAATCTCAGGCAACTGAGGTTTATAATACGGATTAGTGTAATTTGGTTTTGTGGCAGAATTTTTAGGTTTTGGTTGTTCGCTTGCACTCGGAATTTGAGTTCCTTTATTACTTGACTTATCAATAAGTACACGGTATTCCAATCTGGTCCCTACTCCTACCTCACGATAAAGTGTCATGCGAAGTAAATCGATGTATTTTTCTTCGATATACTCTACAAAAAACTGACTTGGAACTTGTAAAACGAATACTTTATTTTCGTATTTAAGAGCTACAATGGGTGCAAACCATGTTGTAAAAGATGCATCGCTGATATTGTCTTTAATTACGCTTAAGCAGCGATTCCATAATTGTTCGTGATTATTCAACATCTTAAGTTAAGTTCAAAAAGGATAATTAAAAAATACAAGTTATATAAACAAAAAAATAAAAACCTAAAACAGGATTTAAAACAGGCCATCTTCAGCTCTACAAAATTCTAAAACTTTTTTCAAATAAACAAATCCTATTATTTTCAGAATTAAAAGATACCCTTCATTTGTTTTAATATCAGGACATTATATTATATACATGATTATCAAGACTTTATTTGTAAAAATTTTGCAATACAGTTGATACTAAAGCTATTAATAAATTGTAAGTAATTTTTTACTTTTGCGGGTTAAAAAAGCCGAAACTCTTGTTAACAAAAGGTTTCGGCTGTAAGGAATTCTAATTTGTTTTATTTTTACTCAAATCGTTATTTAGAATGAGAGTAAATTAAAACCAATTATTATTTACCACCAAAAAGAGAAAAATGAACGTAACGTTTTGGATTTTTCTGAAGATCGATAATTAGCTTATCGGAACTTGCCGTCGCATTTGCAAGGTTGATATACAGATCTTTGTTATTTAATAACATGCCGATTGTTCCATCAGAGCTATTAATTTTATCCGTTATCAAACTCAAATTTGCAATGGTATGGTCAATGCTCGCAAAAGTAGCAGCATAATCGATTTTTTTCAAATTTCCACTGATTTGTTTGAAATCCGAAGTCATAGAATTTACGTCGCCTAAAATACGAGGAACATCGTTATTCATCATTTTCTTTAACTGTGACGAGCTAACAGCTAAATCGGCAGTTGTATGTTCAATTGAGGCTAAGCTTTTATTCAAATCCTTGTTGTCAATCAATGTTCGCACCGAACGGATTAATGAATCTGTTTGAACAGAAATACTTTCAATTTTCGGCACTAAATTACCCGAAATTTGTGCCATTAAGCCTATTCCTATTTGAGAATCAATCGTATCGCCGGGTTGATGCATTTCCATTGACATCATGGACGGATCGTAAATTAACTGAACGGCTTTTCCACCCATAATTCCAGCATCGTACAATTCTAATTTAGTTCCTTTAGGTAGTTTAATATCTTTTGCAACCGAAATTCTAATAACGAACGATTTTTTCTTCGTAAAATCATACTTAACCTGTTCTACCTGACCAACTTTAAATCCTTTTACAAAAACCGGAGTTGATGGTACAAGTCCGTCAATATTTTCATAAATAGCATAGTAATCGTTTGCAGGAGAAAAAATATTGGTTCCTTTCAGAAAATTCAGACCAAAGTATAAAACAAAAATGGCAGCGGCTACCATTATTCCTACTTTAACTTCACGGGTAAAATAATTTTTTTTCATTTTAGGATTGGATTATTGAAAAATTTATCAATGGAAAGCGTCTTTATTCAAACGCAATTTCTGTTTTGGGTTAGTTTCTTATTACAATCTATTTTCTATATTTATTGATCTCACTAGTCGATAATTTTTTATCACCAATAAATCCAATTATGAATGCTTCGGGAAATTTTGAGAGTATTCCTTTGCGAATTGATTCTATTTTAGAATAATCAGACTCGTTTCCTACTGTGTATTTGTAAAAACTTTTTTCTACAAATGGTTCAACATTTTTTAATCCTTTGAAAAACTGTGAATCAGAATTTATTTTCTTGGTGGAGACAAGTATCTGAACTTTGAAAACAGGTAACTGATTGCTATCCGGTTTTATCTTATCTTCTGTTTGTTTTGAAACTGGTTTTTCCTGATCTTTCTGAACATTTTTTTCAGGTTTCAACGTTTTTTCGACTATATTCTCTGTTACTGCAACCTGATTAGTATCCTGAGTTTTTACAGGCAGTTCAATATTAGAAACCATAATTGCATTAATTCCTGATTTTTTGTCGTGAATCCGTTTGTAATCGTTGAAAGCATTGAAAATAGCGGAAGACATTTCGTTCCGTCCCTGCTCTGAATTCAGATATCGTTGTTCGGCCGCATTGGAAATAAATCCCAGCTCCACCAATACACTCGGGCAAGCTGAACGATGCAATACCCAAAAACCGGCCTGAAAGACACCACGGTCAAAACGACGACTATAACTTACAAATTGTTTTTGCACTTTTGAAGAAAAATCGATGCTCCTATCAATATATTTATCCTGCATGAATTCAAACATGATGTAAGAATCGACAGAATTCGGATCAAAACCCTGATATTTCGTTTTGTAATTATCTTCCATCAAAATAACCGAGTTTTCGCGCATTGCCACATCAAGATTTGATTTCGATTTGGCAAGCCCAAGTGTGTAGGACTCAGCACCGTATGCAGCAGAACTTGGAGAAGCATTGGTGTGTATACAAATGAACAAATCGGCATGGTTATTATTCACAATGTCAGCTCGTTCTTGCAAAGTAAGGTATCTATCTGTCTTCCGGGTATATACAACCTTTACATCTTTGCATTTTTTCTCAATTAAAGCACCCAATTCAAGAACCACGGACAAATTAATATTCTTTTCTTTTGAGAAAGAACCTGTTGCACCGGGATCATGTCCACCGTGCCCCGCATCGAGTACCACAGTAAATCTTGCTTCCTGAGCCGAAACAGAAATCGTAAAAAAAAGTAAGGCAAAAAGGAAAAAGTAAGCGATGAACGGATAATTCTTTTTTATAAATTTCATATTAAATCCACAATTTAAAAGGAAATTGGTTGTGTATTATTGTGCAAAAGTAATCTTTTTATCCCGTTTGTCATACGAAACAAAGGAGTAAATTTTCAAATTAATCATAAAAAAAAGCTTTATGTAAATGAGACTCCTATTTTTTCACTAAATTTGCGTCCTAATTTAGAAAACCAGAACCTTTCCGGATGCAAATCTGTAACCAGCTATATTTCAGCAAAACAAATAAGTATTTATTTCTGCTTTTTTTCTGTCTGGCTCTACCGCTCATGGGGTTCAGTCAAAAGAATATAGCATCCGTTGAAACAGACAAACAGACCAACTCAAAAGACAGCACTTTAAAATCTGTAAATGATTCGGTTGCTCCGACCGGGAAACAAAAATCGAACCAAATTGATGCAGAAATTAATTACAGTGCTCAAGATTCAATCGTTTTTTTAGGAAATGGAACCGGTTTCTTACATGGAAAAGGAGACGTAAAATATAAAAATATAGGACTAAAATCAGAATTTATACGGGTTAAAATGGATAGTTCACTGGTCTTTGCACATGGTGTAACTGACAGCCTTGGGACAAAAACTGGTGAGCCTGTATTTAGCGAGGGACAAACAGAATATTCTTCTAAAGAACTCACCTACAACTTAAAATCCAAGAAAGGATATATTCGTCAGGCAGTTACTCAACAAGGTGAAGGTTATATTATCAGTGATAAAACCAAGAAAACACAGAGTGATATTCTTTGCATAGAAGGTGGAAAATATACTACTTGCGACAATCACGAGCATCCTGATTTTTATTTAAGTCTGACAAGAGGAAAGGTAAAACCCGGAGGTTACATTGTTACCGGACCTGCTTATCTGGTAATTGAAGATGTACCGTTACCAATTGCAATTCCTTTCGGTTTTTTTCCGTTTACCGACAAATATTCCTCTGGAATTATTATGCCGACTTTTCAGGATGAGTTGACACGCGGATTCGGGTTAACCAACGGAGGCTATTATTTTGCCATAAATGATTACATGGATATGGAAATGAATGGCGAAATATACACAAAAGGAACTTGGGCTTTGTCTGCAACCTCAAAATATATTAAAAAATACAAATACAGTGGTAATTTAAGTGTAAGTTACCGAAATGATGTAACGGGCGAAAAAGAATTACCAAATTATAGTGTTGCCAACAACTTAAGTATCAGGTGGTCTCATTCACAGGATCAGAAAGCAAATCCTAATTTCAATTTTTCATCCAGTGTCAATTTTTCGACAAGCGGATATAACCGAAGCAATATAAATACGTATTATCAACCGGATTTGAACTCACAAAACACGAAAGGTTCAAGTGTTTCATTTACACAGCGATTTCCTGAAAGTCCGTTTAATATATCTGGAAGTATGCTTATCAATCAACGAACTAGTGACTCGACGATTAGTATGACCTTACCGAATATCAGTATTTCCATGAGCCGTATTTACCCTTTCAAACGTAAAAATCCAATTGGAAAAGAACAATGGTACGAAAAAATTTCAATGTCATATTCGGGAACTTTAGCAAACAGCATTGAAACGAAAGAAAATAAGCTTTTGACATCTTCATTTACTCGTGACTGGAAAAATGGAATGCGACACAGTGTACCGGTCAGTGCATCATTTGAATTATTGAAATATGTAAGTATTTCGCCCTCAATAAATTATACTGAGCGTTGGTATATGCAATCTATAAACCAATCGTGGGATAAAACAAATCAACGAGTTGTGAATGATACAATCAATGGATTTAAAAGGGTGTATGATTTCAATATGGGTGTTTCTGCTTCAACCACTCTATATGGATTTTATACTCCTATTCGTGCTATTTTTGGCAACAAAATTGAAAAAATTCGTCATGTTTTCAAACCATCCATCGGATTTACTTATTTGCCAGATTTTGGCGATCCAATGTGGGGCTATTATGGAACGTACACTCAATCCATTGTTGACCAAACCAATCCGTCAATTTATCATGATCAGGTTGTTCAATATTCCCATTATCTTGGCAGTCTTTATGGTGCTCCGGGAGTGGGCAAATCAGGAAGCATAAATTTTTCATTGGGAAATAATGTAGAAATGAAAGTGCGGAATGACAATGATACAACGGGAACTGAAAAATTTAAGAAAATTAGTTTAATTAATAATTTTTCGATAAACGGTGGATATAATTTAGCTGCCGATTCAATGCAATGGTCTATTTTCAGTACTAACCTTCAGTTAAAATTCGGAAAAAATTACACTTTGAGTCTCAGTGGACAATTTGATCCGTATCTTTACGGACTCAACAGCATGGGATATCCGGTACGTATCAATAAATTGCGTTGGGAAAATGGTGGATTTCCACGGTTCTTAGGAACAAGTACATCGTATAGTTACACGGTTAGCAACGATACATTTAAAAAGAAAAAGGAAACCAAAAAAGGAGACAAGGGAAATCCTGACAATAATGAACAATTACCAGAAAAATCAGCAAATCAACTTGATAACAAAAATGGAAATACTACGAAGTCAGATAATAAATCTTCTGTAGAAACTACGGATGGAGGGTATGAGAAAATTACCATTCCCTGGAGTATCAGTATCAATTATTCCATTCGGTATGGAAATTCAAATATATTTAATAAGGATAAAATGGAATATGATATGGAGTTGACTCATGGACTCAGTTTATCAGGAAATATTTCATTGACAACCAATTGGAAAATTAACGCAAGTACATCATATGACTTTAAAGTAAATCAATTCACCTATACAAACGTGAGTGTGACTCGGAATCTACACTGTTGGACTATGACAGCAAACATAGTTCCATTTGGAATTTATAAATCGTATAATTTTAGAATTGGTGTAAATGCCAGTATGTTGCAAGACCTGAAATACGACAAACAAAGCAGTTACGGAGCGAACAATATTACCTGGTATTGAGTTATTGTATAATGGCTTATAAGAAACGGGTATTTTTTTAAGGAAAAGCAAAAATTTAATCACAAATAAAATAATAAAAAGAAATGAAAATTACAGCAAACAAATCAGTATCAGCCGAATACGAATTATTTGTAGATGGTGACATTGAAGGAGAATTAGAATTGATGGAAAAAGCTACTGAACAACAACCGTTGAACTTTATTTACGGTGTTGGCATGATGCTTCCAAAATTTGAAGAGCAATTATTTGGTCTCGAAGCGGGTTCAAAATTTGATTTTACAATCAATATTGATGATGCTTACGGACAATATGATGATGAAAGTGTTTTAGATTTAGAGCGATCTATATTTGAAGTAGATGGAAAACTTGATGCTGAAGTAATCTTCGAAGGAAACGTTGTTCCATTAATGGATAATGAAGGAAATCGAATTAACGCACAAGTTGTTAGTTTAACAGATACTCATGTTAAAGTTGATTTGAACCATCCATTGGCTGGCGAAAATCTTCATTTTAAAGGAACTGTGCTTGATGTACATGAAGCTACAGAAAAAGAACTTGCGGCTCTTACAGCAGGTGGTGGTTGCGGTTGTGGAAGCGGTTGCGGATGTAACGACGGTGGTTGCGAAGACGATAGTTGCGGTTGTGGAACCGATGAAAATAGTTGCGGTTGCGGATGCAATTAAAACGGTTATTCTAAATAATTAATAAATTCACGATGGATATTGAGCTGATTAAAAAGCTTAATATCCATTGTTTTATTTTCTGCGAACGGAATACTTTTTACAAAAATTTGAAGTAATTCAAACTTTTGAATAACTTTGTACTTCTTAGATCGAATAAATAATTCGGTTTTCACTCACAGATATTAGTATTTTTTAAATCAATATTTATGTCGAATACACTAGGTAAATTGTTTACATTCACATCGTTTGGTGAATCGCACGGAAAAGGAATCGGTGGAATTGTTGATGGTTGTCCTTCAGGAATAGAAATTGACGAAACGTATATTCAAAATGAACTAAATCGCCGACGCCCGGGACAATCTGATATTTCAACGCCACGCAAAGAAGGTGATAAAGTAGAATTTCTGTCCGGTATTTACGAAGGAAAAACTACGGGAGCACCAATTGCTTTTGTAATCTGGAATGAAAATCAGCATAGTGCTGATTACGACCATTTAAAAGAAGTGTATCGTCCTTCACATGCCGATTATACGTATCAGCAAAAATACGGAATCCGCGATCATCGCGGTGGAGGACGAAGTTCAGCCCGCGAAACAGCATCACGTGTAGTGGGCGGTGCAATTGCAAAACTGGCCTTGAAACAAATTGGCGTGGAAATTACAGCTTTTACTTCGCAAGTAGGTCATATCGCTATGACACAAACATTTGAAACTGCAGATTTATCTTTGATTGAAGGCAATAATGTGCGCTGTCCTCAACCCGAAATTGCAGAGAAAATGATTGAATATATCAAAGAACTGAAAAACGATGGTGATTCAATTGGTGGTATAATTTCATGCATTATTAAAGGAGTTCCGGTTGGTTGGGGAGAGCCCATTTTTGATAAATTACAATCACGATTAGCACAATCAATGCTGAGTATCAATGCTACACACGGTTTTGATTACGGACGTGGCTTCGAAGGAGTCAGTCTGAAAGGTTCGCAAATGAACGATTCATTTATAAAAATTGATGATAAAGTAACGACCAAAACAAATAATTCAGGTGGAGTTCAGGGTGGAATCAGCAACGGACAAGATATTTATTTCCGGGTTTTATTTAAACCGGTTGCCACTATTGCAAAAAAACAGGAAACGCTGGATATTCACTCAAACGAAGTGGAACTGGAAGCCAAAGGACGTCATGATCCCTGCGTTTTACCACGTGCTGTTCCAATCGTAGAAGCAATGGCGGCATTGTCACTAATGGATTTGTGGCTAACGAAGAACCCCTAACCCCTAAAAGGGAAACTGGATTTCTTTTGTCTACAATATTTTAAAATTTTAAGTACTAAATTAATTCCCCTTTAGGGGTTAGGGGTCAAAAATCTATGGAAATCTCACCACATCACTGGGCAATTATCATCAATCCAAAATCGGGTAAAAAGAAATTCCGTAAACAACGAAAATATCTTTTTCTAGCATTAAAACATGCGGGAATTGAATTTGATTACCGAATAACACGTTTTGCAGGACATGCATCGAAAATTGCCCGTTATTTTGTTGAGAATAACTACAAGAACATACTGGTTGTAGGCGGTGATGGAACCATGAGCGAAGTGATAAATGGCATTTTCAGTGCTGATATCGAAGATACGAGCTCGTTGAAAATCGCATTGATTCCGCGTGGAACAGGCAATGATTGGGGACGATTCTGGGGATTAACACGTGATTATAATAAATCCATCGAAGTATTTTTTAAAGGAAAAACACAGTTCATTGACATTGGTAAAGTGGAATACGACATGGAAGGAAAAATGGAATCACATTTCTTTATTAATTCTATTGGGTTGGGATTGGATGCTGCTGTAGTCAATCTCACTCAAAGACTGAAATCGGTTCTCGGAAGTCACTCCTTTCTTTATACATTGGCTTTGCTTGGAGCTGTTTTTACATACAAAGCTCATAAAGTCAGGATTTTTTCGGATGAGCGAAATATTACCGACGAAATGTTTACTATGAACGTAGCCAATGGATGTTACAGTGGTGGAGGAATGAAACAAAATCCGAAAGCCCTACCCTACGATGGATTAATGGATGTAATGATGGCAAAAAAACCAACTTTCTGGGATATTATTACAGCTCTACTTCGGATTTTCAACGGCAAACTGCTTGAACATCCAATTATCGAATCGTTTCAAACAAAAAGCTTACTGGTTCAATGTGATAAAAGTGCATTAATGGAAGCGGATGGGATTATCGTAAACGGATTTTCACCATTTAAAATCAGTATTATTCCGAACGCGATTCAAATGATAATTCCCTGACAAATTTCCCAGCTTCATCCAACACGTCAAGTTTCCCAACATCTAACATTTTAAAGTTTTCTGGAATAAATCCTGAAATAATTTGCGTTTGCATATTCGACAAATAGAAATCCATAATGGGAAATTTCTGATCAAAGTTTTGCATCAAGTCAAACACGTTTGTTGAAAGCACCTGAATACCCGAAAATGCAAGTTTAGTATAAAGTTCCGGCCTTTTCAATCCTGTCGGTTTAGTTTCTCCGGTCTTTTCATTTATCCAACCTTTTAGCTGCAAGCCATCATTAAAAAGCAAATAACGAAATGTATTTCGTTCACTAACCACTAAAGTAGCGAGAGAATTTGTTCGGATATGCTGATGGTAAAGTGCCTTCAAATCTACATTTGACAGTATATCGACATTATGCACTAAAAACGGTTTGTCATCATCAAAAAAAAATGCTGTTTTCTTTATTCCACCACCTGTATCCAATAGTAAATCACGCTCATCCGATACTTCAATGCGAATTTCGAAATTGTCATTTTGTTTCAGAAATTCAATAATCTGATCCGGGAAATGATGAACATTTACAATAATTTCATCGAAGCCGTTTGCTTTGAGTTTAAGAATCACGTGTTCCAACAGTGGTTTCCCACCAATAGGTATAAGTGCTTTGGGCAAAGTGTCTGTGAGCGGTTTAAGACGGGTTCCGAGTCCCGCAGCAAAAATCAAAGCTTTCAAATTGGTCGATTAATTAGAGTTGATTTAAATATTTTCGGAATGTGCTTGCTTCGAAGAATTTTTTAAAAAATAAAAACTTTCAAAAGTACTTCGCACGATTTGAATTTTCATCTATTTGCTTACAAATATCTGTTCAATATTCTGTTCCCGGTGTATTAATTGAACTTCCACACCGAAATTTTCGCTGATATGTTCTGCTGCTTTTTGGGCGGAATACACCGAACGATGCTGACCGCCAGTACAACCAAAACTAATCATAAGATTCGTAAATTTACGATCTTTATAACGTTTCACAGAAGCATCGGTCAATTCGAAAGCATGATCGAGAAAATGGAGAATTTCACCGTCTTCTTCCAGAAACTGTTTGACTGAATCATCAAGTCCTGTAAAGTGGGCGTAACGCTCGTATTTTCCCGGATTATTCACAGCCCGCAAATCAAAAACAAAACCGCCACCATTTCCTGAATCGTCTTGCGGAATACCTTTTTTAAACGAAAAACTGTATATCTTCACCACCAACGGCTTGCGCACTGACACTTCGCGGAATTGTTTCAATTCAGTCATTTGCTTCAGAATATGAAGCAGATACGGAAACTCCGAGAACTTATCCTTCAAAATGGAACGTAAATTTTCCAACGCAAATGGTATGCTTTGCAGGAAGTGAGGTTTCTTTTCAAAATAACCACGGAAACCATAGGAACCGAGAACTTGTAATGTTCTAAAAAGAACAAAATGTTTTAGTTGTTCGCGGAATTCTGCTTCGTCAACCGGCATCAACTCTTTCAATGCATCCAAATAGGTCTGTAGTAATTCGTTACGCAGTTCGGAATTATACTGTGCCTTGGCCTGCCAGAGAAAAGATGCTACATCATAATACAATGGCCCTTTCCTCCCACCCTGAAAATCAATAAAATAAGGTTCATTATTCTTTATCATCACATTGCGGCTTTGAAAATCGCGATACATAAACGTATCGGTTTTGGAGCGTAACAACACTTCTGCTAAGCGTGAGAAATCATCTTCCAAGCGGTTTTCCTGAAAATCCAGTCCCGTAGATTTGAGGAACGAGTATTTAAAATAATTCAAATCCCAAAATATGGAACGTTCGTTGAATTCCGGTTGTGGATAACACACCGAGAAATCGAAATTTTGAGCCCCTAGTACCTGAAGAGCTGGAAGTTTACGCATTGTTTTGCGCAGCATTTCTTTCTCGTTTTCATGAAAAACACCCGTTTTACGACCTTCTGCAATGTAATCGAAAAGCAAAGTATCACCCAGATCTTCCTGAATATAGAAACGTCCGTCTTCAGTTTGCGCCAGTAATTCGGGAACAGGCAGACCCTTTGCTCTAAAATGTCGGGCCATGCAAATAAAGGCATGGTTTTCTTCCACCGAAGTGCCTGCAACACCAATAATAGACTTGTTTTTACTCTCTAACCGAAAATAGCGGCGATTTGAACCGGAAGCCGATAACTCTTCTTTCGACAAAAGTTTCTCGCTTGTTTGTTGTTTGAAAAGGGTTTCTAATTCGTTCATGGTTTATAAATTGGGTGTTTCTTTGTTCTTCTCTCTTTGTTTTTGTCCTTGATTTCTCGCTTAACAATATTGCAAAGATACAAACTTCAATTCATGATTTTAATACTCTTCATAAAAAATTCCGTTCAATTTTTAAATTGGATATTACTACTGTTCTCAAAAGCAATAATTTTCATCAACATTATAAATATATCTCGTGAGAAAACAATTTGATTATTGCTAAATACTATCCAATGTCATTTTACGTGCCGAGTGCCTTTACAAAATTAGACGACAATTTTTTATAAAAAGGTTACACTAAAAATGCATATTTAAATCAATTATGATAAATAAAAGCCACTCTTGTGAAAGAAAACAGATTATTTAACACCTAATTTTAATTTTACAATAAAAAAACAAGCATAAAATTTGGATTTGTTAAGTATGTTTTGTATGTTTGTACCGTTATTTTTTAGTACGAATCTAAAATTCGTATTTTGGATATTTTAATGAACGATAGCACTATATTCACCGTATAATTACAATTAAAAAATTACGATCATGAGAATTGAAAATGAAAAAATGGTTTTGAGAGACTTGAACGAAGATTTAAAAAAGATTATGAGTGTACCTTCCTATAAAATAGGATCTTATACTTACAATCTCGAAGTCCGAACCCTGACAAAAGGAAGCACTTCTGTTAAACTAACACGAAAAGAATCTTATCTATTGGCTACTTTTGCTGCAAATGTCAGTGTTTTTCTGGAAAGAAAATATTTATTGACAACCATTTGGAGGGAAGACACTTATTCCAATTCGAGAAGTATGGACGTTTACATTTGCAAATTACGCAAATTGTTGAGCGATGATTCTAATGTAAACATAATTAATTATCACGGAAAAGGATATAAAATTATTATTGGCTAATAATTTCATACTCTCCGAACTACTTTCTTTTTCATGTTTTGTTACTTTCAGCCTTTCAACAGGTTGAAAGCTTTTTCTATGGAATTTCTTCAGAATTCTAAAAGGTAGCGGTTGAAACGTGTTTAAGTCGCTACCACACACCAAAGGAGTAAGTGCAATAAGTTATGATTTTATTGCAAGTTGAAACCAAAATTGATTTTCACAAAATGCTATAACAATTTCATTTGCATAAAATATGAAGGTAATGAATTAATTGAAGATCAGTGAATAAAGCTACAAAGTGTTTCATTGAAAAAATCTGCAAAATTTAAATCCGGGTTCGTTCTTCAATAAAATTTATTTCTGAAAAAAAATAGCTACTTTTGTACTCAAGCAATTACTCAAACCAATTATGGAATATACAACCCTTCAAGGAAAACTGATTATGCCGGAATACGGCAGAAATATACAACAAATGGTAACTTACGCCCTTACCATTGAAGATCGTGAAGAACGGACTCGATGCGTAAAAACGATTATTAACATTATGGGTAATCTTTTTCCCTATTTACGTGACGTTAACGACTTCAAACATAAATTGTGGGATCACGTGGCTATCATGTCCAATTTCAAACTTGACATTGATTTTCCGTACGAAATTCTACAGGAAGAAAATCTGTATACACATCCTGACTCAATTCCGTATAAGAACTCCAGAATTCGCTATCAACATTATGGACGCACACTGGAGGAAATGATTGAAAAAGTGGCTGAATATCCTGAAGGTGAAGAAAAAAACGAACTAATAAGGTTGATTGCCAACCAAATGAAAAAATGTTTCCTGACCTGGAACAAAGAAGTTGTCGACAATCGTAAAATTTTTGATGATTTAAGGGAACTTTCGAAAGGAAAACTCGATATTGCAGAAGACTTTTTTAAACTTGTTGAATCAAAAGATGTACTTTTCAACAAAAAAAATAACCCAAGAAAGAAAAAATAATCCTTTGGCAGGAATAGTAAACTGCTAACTGCAAACAAATACAAATGGCATCATTTCAAATTGAAGGCGGTCGCCAACTTTCCGGTTCCATAACTCCTCAAGGTGCAAAAAATGAAGCATTACAGGTCATCTGCGCTGTTTTACTCTCACCCGAAACAATTACGATCAGCAATATCCCTGATATTTTAGATGTAAATAATCTGATTGGTCTCCTGGCTGATATGGGTGTTGAAGTACATCAATTAAATACCGATACCTATACTTTTAAAGCCGACAAAGTAAATCTGGACTATCTTCAATCGGAAGATTTTTACAAAAAAAGTGCTGCACTTCGCGGTTCGGTGATGATTGTTGGACCTATGGTGGCACGATTTGGTAAAGCCATGATTCCGAAGCCCGGAGGTGATAAAATTGGCAGACGTAGACTCGATACACATTTTATCGGTATTCAAAAATTGGGAGCGGATTTCCGATATGATCCTGCCGAAAAGCGATATGAAATCTCGGCTAAGAAACTTACTGGATGCTATATGTTGCTCGACGAAGCTTCGGTAACCGGAACTGCCAATATCCTAATGGCTGCCGTTTTGGCAGAAGGAATCACTACCATTTATAATGCTGCCTGTGAGCCTTATTTGCAACAACTTTGCAAAATGCTGAACGCCATGGGTGCACGTATTTCAGGAATCGGTTCTAATTTATTAACTATCGAAGGAGTGAAATCACTTCAAGGTTGCAATCACCGCATTTTGCCTGATATGATTGAAGTTGGTAGTTTTATTGGAATGGCTGCAATGACCGCATCGGAGATTACAATCAAAAATGTGGCTTACGACGAATTGGGTATTATCCCAGATAGCTTCCGGCGTTTAGGAATCCAATTAGAACAACGAGGCGACGACATTTTTATTCCTTATCAAAAAGATTACACGATTGAATCATTTATTGATGGATCTATTATGACCATTTCCGATGCACCTTGGCCGGGACTAACTCCCGATTTACTCAGTGTTTTTCTCGTTATAGCCACCAAAGCAAAAGGAAGTGTGCTTATTCACCAGAAAATGTTCGAAAGCCGTCTGTTTTTTGTAGATAAACTTATTGATATGGGTGCTCAGATTATCCTTTGTGACCCACACCGTGCCACAGTTATCGGTCAAGGGAATCAACTTCATTTGCGTGCTTCTATTATGAGCTCGCCTGATATCAGGGCTGGAATTGCGTTACTCATTGCTGCGATGGCTGCTGAAGGAACCAGCATCATTCATAACATCGATCAGATAGATCGTGGTTATCAGGACATTGAAAAACGTTTAAATGCAATTGGAGCGAATGTTAAACGTATCGATTAAACTAATTTTTATGAAACTTTAGTATCTTATTTTTGTTTAAATATCAGAAGAACTTCATTGAGAAAATACAAGAAAAAATAAAAAGGATTTAATTATTAATTAAAATCGGAGGATAAGTTATGTTAAACAAAAAAATTACCGACATGATAAACAGTCAGATAAATAAAGAGTTTTACTCTTCGTTTTTATATCTGGATATGTCAAATTATTATTACGACAAAAATTTGAACGGTTTTGGAAAATGGTTTGCTATTCAAACTCAGGAAGAATATCATCACGCCATGCTTTTTCTGAAATACATTCAGAACAATAGCGAAAGAGTTGAACTCACCAGTATCGCTGCACCTGATAAAACATATACCGATTTTAAACAACCACTGGCAGCTTCATTGAAACATGAAATATCTATAAGTGCTTCTATTAATAACATTTATGCAGAAGCACATACATTGAAAGACTTTAAAACGATGCAATTTCTGGATTGGTTTGTTAAAGAACAAGGTGAAGAAGAACAGAAAGCAGAAGATTTAAACAAACGATTTGACTTATTTGGAGCTGATGCACGTGGATTATATTTGCTTGATGCAGAATTGGGTGCGAGAGTTTACAGCGTCCCATCACTTGACATATAATATTACCTATAGAAAGTAAATGCTCAAATTAATTTGAGCATTTTTTTTGTCTGGTTAATTCATTTTTCATATCATTGAGTACTTCATTAATAAATTGAACCGGAGTATTGACAATTTAAAAAAAGTAATTTCATATCTTTATTTCAAACTAACATACAAATAAAACTGGCGCATTTTGGCAATATATGTGCAATTTTGATAGTTTCATGTTTAAAATGCTATTAATTTCACACAAAATACTGATAAAAAATGAATCTGTGCGAACGCTAGCTTCAAAAAATACATTACTTTTGTAAAAATATTCAACTCAGATATTGCTTCATTTCGCATTCATAATGAAATCAATCATTGCTCCCATTAAAAAAGAAATTCTAAAGCTGGAACTCACCAAAGAAAAATTTCTACGTCCCACAAACAAAGCGCATAACGAAATTTACGTAATAACCGGACATGATTCCCCGAATGTAATGTTGGAAATCGGACGTTTACGAGAATTGTCATTTCGAGCAGGCGGGGGTGGAACCGGTGAAGAACTTGATACAGATGAGTATGATTACATGGATAAACCTTATTTTCAACTGATTGTTTGGGATCCAACGGCTGAAGAAATTGTTGGTGGATACCGTTACTTACCGGGCAATAATGTTGATTTTGATGAGAACGGACAACCTAATCTTGTTATGTCTCATCTATTTACGTTCACCAATAAATTTATTAAAGAATATCTTCCCTACACAATAGAACTGGGACGTGCTTTTGTTCAACCCGATTACCAGACTTCAAAAATGGGGATGAAAAGTCTGTTTGCATTGGATAATCTCTGGGACGGATTGGGAGCTTTGACTCATACCATTAAAGATGCACGCTATTTCATCGGGAAAGTAACTGTTTATCAACATTTTCCTGTTGTTGCCCGTGAACTAATTTACGAATATTTGTTCCGTTATTTTCCCGATCCGGATAAAATGATAGTCCCAAAAAATCCAGTTCATGTAAGCGTTGAAAATGAAGAACTGGCCAAAAAGATTTTTAAAAACGATAATATTTCATTCGACTACAGAATACTTCAAAAAGCTATTCGAGTTGAAAATGAAACTATTCCGCCAATGTTTAGTGCCTATATTGGATTAACAGATACCATGCGCTTTTTTGGTTCCATTTTCGATCCAGAATTCGGTTCGGTGTACGAATCTGGAATTATGATCACGATGGCTGATTTACTCGAAACGAAGCGTAAGCGGTATATTGAACCTTATATCGTTTATCTAAAGATAGTTCTGGAAGAAATTAAACAAGCTAAACTCGCAGCTCGGGCTTTAAAAAGAGAACTTAAATTAACAAAAAAGACTTCTACAATCGAACAGAAACGGAAAAAAAAATCAAAAGGAGAATAAAACCTAGTTTAAAAATCAAATAATTTATTTGATTTTAATTATTTGAAAGTAAATCGGTGGCATTTTGCAAAGCAGCTTCAGTAACGATCTTTCCGCTCAGCATTTGAGCCAGTTCGTTTACTCTTTCTTCATTGGAAAGTCGTTTGATATGAGTCTGTGAATGTGTTCCGCTGTCGTCTTTATAAACGCGGTAATGATGCTCTCCTTTAGCAGCAATTTGTGGAAGATGTGTTATAGCAATAACCTGCATGTCCTGACTCATTGATTGCATAATTTCGCCCATTCTATGCGCTATTTCACCGGAAACTCCGGTATCGATTTCATCAAAAATAATTGTTGGCAAATCGGCTTTATGTGCAATCAAAGATTTGATAGATAGCATCAGACGAGATACTTCTCCACCGGACGCAATCTGGGTAACCGGTTGTACAGGACGGTTTTTATTTGCTGAAAACATAAACTGGACTTCGTCTTTACCGTTTTCCAAAAAATCATTCAGAGGTGAAAGTAAAACCTGAAACTGAATATGTGGCATTCCAAGTTGAGTAAGTTGTTCCACCAGATATTTTTCAATCGGTTTGCAGGATTCCATTCTGCTTTTAGTTAATGTTGACGCATTTTGTGTAAGCTTTTCCAGAGCAATTTCAATTTTGGCTTTCAACGCAATCAGTTCATCATCATAAGACTCGATGCGAAGCAATTGGTTCGAAAAATCATCTCGAAATGCTATCAATTCTCCGACGGTAGTCACTTTATACTTTTTCAAAAGTGTAAAAAGTTCACTCATTCTACTATCAATCCATTCCAACCGTGCCGGACTAAACTCCACGCGTTCTTCAAAAATATTGATTTCAGCACTAATGTCTTTAAGCTCAATCAACAAAGACTGCATACGTTCGTACCAATCATTTCCATGTGGAATATAATCCTTAATTCTTGAAATGGCCGATATGCTTTCCTTTAAGAGCGAAAGCGTCATTTGTTCATTTTCCAGTAATTGACGCGTTTTATTCAGTTCCAGCTTGATTTCTTCGGAATGACTCAAGGTCTCATGCTCAGTTTCAAGTTCTCCCAATTCATTTGCCTTCAAATTAACTTCGGATAACTGATTGAATTGAAATTGAATATAATCAAAATCTGAGGCCTGTTTTTCGGCAGTTTTCTGAAGTTGTTTAAATTCCGTCAGCAGATTATGCCATTCAGCATAAGATTGCTTATATTGTGCAAGTATCGTTGAATTTTGAGCAATCGTATCCACCACATCCAGTTGATAATTTACGTTGGAAAGCAACAAATTTTCATGCTGCGAATGAATATCAATAAGTCGGTTACTCAAATCGCGAATCACGTTCAACCCAACAGGTGTGTCATTAATAAACGAACGTGATTTACCAGAACTGGTCAATTCACGGCGAATCAGACAGGTTTTCTCTTTATCAAGATCATTAGAAGCAAAAAAATCATCCAAATGACGATAACCCGAAATATCAAATTCGGCTTCAATAATGCATTTATCGGAATCAGTTTTTAAAGATTTCATATCAGCACGTTGTCCCAGAATCATCGACAGCGCACCTAAAATAATGGATTTACCAGCTCCGGTTTCACCTGTAATTACGGAAAATCCCGAACTAAAATCGATATTCAATTCGGAAATCAAGGCGTAATTCGAAATATAAAGTGACCTGAGCATTCTTTTTATTCTATTTAATTTTGAAAATAAAATTCTTTTCCGTATTATTTTTGTTTCAGGATTTGTTCGTAACGTGATGACTGAGTTGGATTCACATCCGACAAAATTTCAACGGCAGTAGTTTTTTCCTGTTCAGTTGCTTTCGAAAAGATATTGATTAATTCATCATTTTTTGCATCCAAAAAAGTAGCAATAACAAGTGCTGATGGTGTTGAACGGTTCAGTTCCCGCAAAATTGGTAAACCTTCTGCAATCCGTGCACGACCATTTGACGCGTTGGTGCTCATTTCGTCAAGTCCTAACCTATGATAATCGTAAAAATAATTTCGGAATTTTTTAAATGATTCATCCAGAATATTGCTGATCAATGCATACCGGTTATGAGGATTTTCAAATGCTTTCCAACCATCCAAATTCGCTCCCTGAGCTGCATTCACTATATTTTCAGCCGATTGAAAAGCTGCAGATCCACCTAAACGTGAAAAGGAATCCTGATCATATCCAATAATAATATACGCATAATATGCAATTACTGCAGTCAAATTCGACGTTATTGTATTTTCATTCAGTTCAAGTTGATCAAACTCCTTGTAATCAAAGGTATAACTATTATCTTTAAAATTAAAAAGTGTACTATAATAACCTGAACCATATACGGGACGACGTGACTGAACCTGAATTTCGCTGTAATAGGTATCACCATCGACCTTTTTTACGATAATATTCATCGTGCATTCAATTCGTTCGGAACTAGCATAAGTATATTCGGTCCATTTTCTATTATTCACAAAATCTGATAAAGATTTCTGCAATGTATTGTATACTTGCTTGTTTGAACCCTGAATCTGATCTGAATTCACTTTCAAAGTGCAATTCAATTCTTGAGCACGAGTGAAAGTTGCAAAAATTAATAAGCTCATAATGAGCATGAAATATTTCATATTTATTCTTTAGTGTTATTTTTAATCTTAAAGTAGTTATGATCTATTTTATCAGCTCAATTACTTCATTTACAATATCCTGAGCCACATCGGTTTTACTTTTCAGATCAAATGTTTTTTTGCTTCCCGACCGATACAAAATACTTATTTTATTCGTATCGTAGCCGAATCCGGCCTGATCATCCTGCAAAGAATTCAAAACTATAAAATCAAGATTTTTGCGTTCCATTTTTGAAATAGCGTTCGTTTCTTCGTTATTGGTTTCGAGCGCAAATCCAACCAGAAACTGGCTTTCCATTTTCATCTGACCAACTGCAGCTGCTATGTCTTGTGTCGGCTTTAAATCCAATTGTAAATGTGCATTATCACGTTTCAACTTATTTTGAGCTATTTCAATTGCTGTAAAATCAGCTACTGCGGCACAGAGAATAGCTCCATCCATTCCATAAAACCGATTCATCACTTCTTCGAACATTTCGGCAGCAGATTCAACGTTGATTCGTTCGATATTCGAATGTTTTATTTCCAGTTTTACCGGACCACTTACCAAACAAACATGAGCACCTTGTTTAGCGCAAACTTCAGCCAATGCAAAACCCATTTTGCCGGTAGAATAATTTCCTACAAAACGTACCGGATCAAGCTTTTCGTATGTCGGACCGGCAGTTATCAGTATATTTTTCCCGAATAAAGGTTTGGGAGTAAAAAAATCGTCCAGAAAACGTACTATATTTTCAGGTTCTTCCATGCGTCCTTTGCCTTCGAGCCCGCTAGCCAGTTCACCACTTCCGGGTTCAATAATTTGATTCCCAATTGAATGCAAAGTATCAAGATTACGTTGCATTGCCGGATGTGCAAACATATCCAAATCCATGGCAGGTGCTACAAAAACCGGACATTTTGCTGACAAATAAGTGGTCAAGAGTAAATTATCAGCAATTCCACTCGCCATTTTTCCAATTGTATTGGCAGTTGCCGGAGCAATCAAATAAGCGTCAGCCCATAATCCCAAATCAACATGACTGTTCCAGTCACCGTTAGTCGGATCGAAAAAATCAACCAGAATTGGATTTTTCGACAATGTTGCTAAAGTAAGAGGCGTGATAAATTCTTTGGCCAACTTAGTCATAATCACTTTAACTTCAGCTCCTTCTTTAACCAAAAGACGGATTAATTGCGCAGATTTATAAGCAGCAATACTACCAGTAACGCCTAAAATAATTTTTTTTCCCTGTAAAGCCATTTTGAATTTCAATTTTAGATTTACGATTCTGATTTGCAAAAATACAAAAATGAATTGAACCTATAACAAACAAAAAAAGATAAAAGAATATTGTGTCACAATGAACACGATATTCTCTTATCTAAAATGTTGATATTGAAATGAGTATTATTTCAATTTATCTTTAATCGGATTTCGGTAATAAACTTTACCTTCGATAAATTCCTGTGTAGCAATGAGTACCGCTTTAGGCAGTTTTTCATAATAACGAGAAATTTCGATTTGTTCCCGGTTTTCGAAAACCTCTTCTATATTTTCGTTAAATGATGCGAATTCCAGTAATTTTTTATCAAGTTCAGACTTGATTTCAACACTAATCTGGTTGGCACGTTTACCAATTACCTTTACAGTTTCGTAAACATTTCCAATTTCTGCGCTCATGGTATTCATATCGCGTGAAATCGTGTTGGTTGGTGCATTTACTTTTTTATAATCCATAATAAATCTATTATTTTATTCTTTCACTATTTTTTTTGATTCATTAAAAATCCTATCCGCTTGCTTGCGGAATTTTCCATTCGGAAATTCATTGATATAATTGTAATACTCATCAATCGCATTCCTGTAACGTTCAATTTTTCGTTCTTCAACGCTCTGAAAAGCTTCTTGATATTTCGATTCCAAAATCAACATCGTCAATTCTTCACGATATTTTGTTGAAGGAAATTTCCTCAAAGCATTTTGGGCGGTAATCGCAGCCGATTCATAATTATTTCCCAGATAATTTCCGAGATTGAAATATAATTTGGCATTTAAATAATATTTATATGCCAGTTTATCATTCATTTCATCCAATAATTTGTTAGCTTCAGGCACCCGTTCGCTTTCGGGATACATCTCAATAAATGCCTGTAATGCAGTAATTGCATTATTAGTTGCCGTCTGATCTAGCCTTGCATCCGGTGAATCGAGATAATAACAATAACCGATCATGAATTTAGACTCAATCACATATTTTCCCTTCGGATAAGTTTTAACATACGTTTTGTAATACTCACTTGCCGAAAGATAATCCTTTTGTCCCATATACGATTTTGCAAGATAATTCAAAACCGTTTCCGAGCGTTCCGTTCCTTTATAATATGTTGCCACTTCGTCAAAAAGCGTTGAAGCACGCATAAAATCGTCTTTATCGAAATATTCAACTGCTTTGTTGTATTTTAATTCTGCATCGTCTGATTTCAGCAATTTCTGATATTCGCTGCAAGAAGCAAGAAATACAACGAAAATGATAAGTAGAAAAGGGAACTTTTTCATATAATAATTTGGAGTGCAAAGATAGTTATTTAATCAGGAATAAAAAAATTATGCTATTCTATTTATAAAAAGTAGTATTTGAGGCTAATTTGACGCATATTTTAACGACTAAACATCCTGAATTTACTAAATTTGGCAATCATTTTTTGAGGGATAATGAAGAATTTCAATGCGGATTATTCTGAGAGATATTTTTTAAAACCATCCGTGTAAACGACCTGATTTTTGCCATTTTTATCTACATAAATCAAATAACAATCCATATCCGGCATACTTTTGCAGATTTGCAGACTACTGTCCACGCCTAGCACCATAAAAGCCGTGGCATAAGCATCTGCCTGCATACAATTTGGAGCAACAACGGTTGCGCTTAAAAGATTATGAACAACAGGAGCTCCGGATCGCGGATCAATTTCATGTGCATATTTTTTACCATTCAGATAATAAAATTGGCGATAATTACCTGATGTATTTATTGCAACATTGGTTATATGTGTAATCGTTTGCAATTCATCACTTCCTGCCGAATCATCAATAGGCTTGTCAATTCCGATTTTCCATTTTTGTCCTTGAGGATTCAATCCTTTGCACATTACTTCGCCACCAATTTCCACCATGTATTGCTTGCAACCGTTTGCTTCCAACAGACTAGCAATCACATCGCAAGATTGTCCTTGAGCCAATGCATTTGGATCCAACTGAATATTCGGATTATCCTTAATGATTTTATGATTTTCCAATCGTATTTTTTTATAACCTACTAAAGGCAGTATTTTCGAAACATCCGGAATTTTAGTTCTGTCATAAGCGTTGGGACCAAATCCCCATGCTCTTACAAGCGGTCCGACCGTAATATCAAAAGCACCGTTTGTACGTTCGGAAACACTGCGTGCCATATTGTACATATTTTCAAAAATTGAATCGGTCTTCACCGAATCATTATTCTGATTGATTTTAGAAATAATGGAATTAGGAATGTAAGTTGACAGCGAAAGATCGAATTCGTGTAAACGCTGATCAATTTTTTTCTGCAAATCTTTTCCTTCGGGCTGAAGATAAGTAATTGAATAATAAGTTCCTTGTGTCTTACCTTCGTTGTGAATATATTCTACTTCAGGCTTATTCTGAATTAAATAAAAATAAGCTGCTACTAATAATGCAATTCCAATAACTGAATAAATTATCACTTTCTTTTTGTTCATAATCTAAATATTTTCATTTATCAATTAAATAACAATCTTTTTCCCCTAACATTTTCGTCAATAATTCCATTATCAAAAACAAGTTGTCCATTTACCCAGGTTTTGGAAACTGTATTGTCAAACGTTGTTCCTTCGAACGGTGACCAACCACATTTATATAAAATATTATCCTGAGTTACTGTATTTGATTTATTTGGATCGACCAAAACTAAATCAGCATAAAAACCGGGACGAATATAACCTCGATTTTCAATTCTGAAAAGATCAGCCGGCGCATGACACATTTTTTCAACCACTTTCTCGCGTGTAAAATATCCGTTTTTCACCATTTGTAACATCGCAACTAATGAATGTTGAACCAACGGACCACCGGAAGCTGCTGTGAGACATGAACCTTGTTTTTCGGACAATAAATGCGGAGCGTGATCGGTAGCAATAACATCAATTTTGTTGGAATTGACTGCATCAATCAATGCCAAACGGTCGGATTCAGATTTAATTGCCGGATTCCATTTAATCCGATTTCCATATTTTGCATAATCAGCATCTGAAAACCAGAGATGATGAATGCAAACTTCGGCTGTTATTCGTTTGTCTTTCAAAGGAATATTCGAATTGAATAAAGATAATTCCATTGCAGTGGATAAATGAAAAACATGCAATCTGGAATTGTATTTTGTAGCCAGTTCTACGGCAAAAGAAGATGATTTGTAACACGCTTCCACGCTTCGAATTAACGGATGATACTGGATTGGGATATTTTCGCCTAAACGATTTTTATAATATTGAATATTTCGTTGAATCGTTGTTTCATCTTCGCAGTGAGTCACAATCATCATGGAAATTTCAGAAAAAACACGATTTAATGTTTCCTGATTATCCACCAGCATATTTCCCGTAGAAGCACCCATAAACATTTTGACTGCAGGAACTTTTCGTGGATCCACTTTTTTCAGTTCATCGATATTATCGTTAGTTACACCCATTAAAAATGAATAATTTGCCAACGACTTTTTTGTTGCTAATTCATATTTTTCTTCCAATAATTCGACAGTTGTTGATTGTGGGCGGGTATTAGGCATATCCATAAACGAAGTAATACCACCGGCAACTGCAGCTCTACTTTCAGTAAAAATATCGCCTTTATGTGTCAGTCCCGGTTCACGGAAATGAACTTGATCGTCAATAAGGCCCGGCAATAAAAGTAAACCTGACGCATCAATTTCAGTATAAGGTTCGGAAATATCAAAATCACCTTCAAAAACTGCTTTTATACGTTCGCCATCAATCAAAACCGAACCTGTAAAAGTTCGTCCTTCATTAATGATTGTCGCATTTCTGATCAGCTGCAATTTATTCATATTTAACAGGAGTTATTTGCTTCCTTTTTGTGGAAATTTGCGAAACCAACTGTTCCATTTCAATTGTATTACACCGAAGAAAGCTTCTCCGAAAATACCTCCACTCATTTTGGAAGTTCCAAGTTCGCGGTTTACGAAAATAACAGGCACTTCTACCACATTAAAACCGCACATGAAAGCAGTATATTTCATTTCTACCTGAAAAGCATAGCCTTTAAATCTAATTTTATCTAATTCAATAGTCTCCAACACTTCACGACGATAACATTTAAAACCGGCAGTTGTATCGGCGATTTTCACACCCAACACAAAGCGCACATATTTTGATGCAAAATAGGACATAAGAACCCTACCAATTGGCCAGTTAACCACGTTTACTCCAGTAACATAACGCGAACCGATAGCTACATCAGCTCCCAGATTGGCACAAGCATCGTACAACTTATTCAGGTCGGCAGGATTATGTGAAAAATCAGCATCCATTTCGAAAATGTAATCATATTCATGTGACAAAGCCCATTTAAAACCAACAATGTAAGCCGTTCCCAAACCCAGCTTGCCTTTTCGTTCAAGCATAAATAGTTGAGTTGGAAATTCACTTTGCAACTCTTTCACAATGGTCGCAGTGCCATCAGGTGAGCCATCTTCAATCACAAGTACATGGAAACTAGTGGGCTGGCTGAAAACTGTTCGAATGATGTTTTCGATGTTTTCTTTCTCATTATAAGTAGGAATGATGACTAAATTGGCTGGCATATTGGACTAAAGAGTTAAATTGTTATGTGGATTTTATGAGATTTGTGTTTTACCAATTTTCATCATTTTGAATAAAAAGGTTTCATTCAAAAATATACAATTCCGAAGGATTCATCCTGTCCAAAGTCACCAATTGTACATCTGTACCCACAATTATCTGTTTATCTGCCAGATAGTTTTGAATCGTCGTATAAGCCAGTTCCGGCAAATTATTTTCACGGCTTAAATGACATAAAAATATATGTTGCAAGCGCTTATTGAAATTTTCTGCAAGAAATGTGCCGGTCTGGTCATTACACAAATGTCCTGTTTTGGCTATAATCCTGTTTTTCAAGTGAATTGGGTATGGACCCTCTCTCAACATTTGCTCATCATAATTTGCTTCGAGAACCATAAAATCGGCCTGATTCAATTGCTCAGCAGCTTCTTCGCCCACAAACCCCAAATCTGTTGCAAATGTAAATCTTTTTTCTTTATATTCAATGGTATAGCCCACATTATCTGAAGCATCATGCGAAACGGGAAAAGCAGTGATTCGAAATTCACCAACTTCAATCGTCTCTCCTTTTTCAATGTATTTTTTACTGGAATATAATTTTTCAGTCACACAATAGCTTCTTTGAATTCCTTCGTGAACCAAACGTGTAGAGTAAATGGGAATCCGGTGTTTTTCACCCAATGGTCCGACTGCCTTGATATGATCGGCATGATCGTGTGTTACAAAAACTCCCCAGATGTTTTCAAAATCAAGCCCTAAATTCCGTAAATTTCTGCGAATGGTTCGAACACTAAGACCGGCATCAATCAATAAACCATTCGATGCATTCCCGATATAATAACAATTTCCACTACTTCCGCTTCCAAAACTCTGAAATCTTAGTTTATCCATCCTTCCCTTTTATGACCACAAAATTAACACTAAAAAATCGGATTATGACTACAAATAAACGGAAATAACGTTAACCTATTATAAATCAATTACTAATCCTTTAAAAAACAAACAGATAGTAAATAAAGATATTGGAAAATTTTCTATTTTCAATATTCAATATCACTGTGTTTATGTAAATTATAACAAAATCAAAGTGTTTCGAGATAAAAAAATTATTCTCTTCGAAGTTTATTTATTTGAAGAAATTGATTTTCTGAATTTCTGATTTGTAAGGTTTTAATATGAATTTGGTTTTCAAGATTCATATTATATTTTTCAGCATCCAGAATTGATTTTTTCAATGCATCCTGATTGGCTGTGTTAACTGAATCACCAAATTGTGCTCTTAAAGCATTCAATTGGAGCTTGTTGGTTTTCAGATCCAGATTCATTTTATGAAGTTCGTTCCATTGTTTTATGGCATCGGGATTTTTAAACTGACTGACTGCTGAATAAACAACCGAATCATTTACAACAAATTCGAACTGATTTTCATTCTCCTGAAGTGGTTCTCCTATTAAATCCGAACTGTCAGTTCTTGTAATGGTAGTTTTTCGATACGATTTCAACATGGCAACATTGCGTATAAAATCTTTATCTTCGGAGCGTACAATTGTTTTCAATTCATTCGGAACGAATGTGTAAATCATCACTTTACCGGATGGTTGATACCGATCAGTGGCAAACCAGCCGACTTTATGTTGCTCGTCAATGACCATCATATAATCATTAAAAGGTGAATTGAATGGAAATCCGATGTTTTCCGGTTTCAGAAAGCTATCGTTTCCAGACATATACCGTGTTACAAAAATATCATATCCTCCCATCGAATTTTCTCCATCCGAAGCAAAATAAAGAGTAACTCCATCCAAAAGCAAAAAAGGATAATTCTCATTTGCCGGTGTATTAATAAGGTTTGAAACTGAAACAGGGTCGGACCATGAATCCATTAATCTATACGAAGTAAAAATATCCATTTGTCCATGAATAGAATCCGAATAATAAACCCTGTCCTGACGTTGTGTGGTATATTTTATTTTATCAACAGTTTTTTTTGAAGTTAGTTTGAGAGGTTCCTGCGTCAAAGTTCCAAGTTCACTACTAAATTTATAAAAACGCAAAAAATCGTTTTTATTAACCTGTACACTGTCTGCAATGGCTATATCGTTCACTTTAGTAAGAAGACCGGCTGCAATTACGGATCGTTTAATTTCATTTTGTAAATCAGGAATTGTTTTATCATCCGGCTTTAAAGTAGCCAGATAGGTTTGATAAGCCAGCACCGATTCATCAAAACGATAGGTATTGAAATACAATTCGCCCAAATACAAATTGCGAATAGGATACCTATTTCCAGACATTTGAAAATGTTTAATGGCTACTTCATCGTCCTTCAGTTCATAACAACATCTTGCATAGCGGAAATTATAGAGCGCATCATTCGGTCTCTGTTTCAATAATAATTCATAAGCAGTTTTTGCTTTCGAATATTGTTTAGTATTGAAAAGTTGCTCTGCATCCGCTGCTCTTTGGGCAAACAGAAAAATTGAAATAGCAAGAAAGCTTAAAATTAACCTGATCTTCATCTAGTATTTTGAATTTGAATATGTAATTGTGTATAATTTATAGAGAAAGAAATTAAACCATCTGTTCTTTTCACAATTTACAAAATTACAACAATTGAATGACATATAAAACTCTTTGGTTCATATAACTTGAGATTATTTTAAACATCAGAAATAAAAAGCACCACAGAATTTCCTGAAACAAATGTATTTTTATATGTTTGTGGTCGCATTGCAATACACAAGAAATGAATTTCAAAACGAAAACGAGTATGAAAGTTTT
>JBBRTR010000017.1:0-30755 GCA_038244215.1 Bacteroidales bacterium | reverse complement strand
GGAAAATACAAAAGGATTTTTGACATACGCCTTAGTTGATTCTACTGGTACTGTTAGTAAAAGTAAAGTTATTGCCAGAAATCAAAATAAACGAACTTCAACTGAAATTCAGTTTTTAAAGACGATTAATAAATCAGCGGTAATTCAAACTATTCAAAAAACAAGACAAAAAAGCAAAATGCTTGCACCAGCATTAAGCAATCCACAGAAAGCATATCCACTTAATGGTTCGCCTAAAGCCTTGGTTATTTTGGCTAATTTTAAAGATAAAGCCTTTTCTGTACCTTCACCTCAAGTTTCGTTTCAGAATTTGACAACACAAGACGGCTATAGCTCAAATGGAGGAACAGGTTCTGCCAAAGATTATTTTATGGCAAGCACCTATGGTAAATTTGCACCGAATTTTATAGTTGTAGGTCCGGTAACATTACCGCAAACCTTAGACTATTATGGTAAAAACGATAATAACGGTGACGACACAAATCCTGGTCAAATGATTATAGATGCTTGTGCTGCTGCCGATGCCGCTGGTTTAGATTTCACGCAATTTGATACTGACGGTGATGGTACTGTTGATAATGTTTTTGTATATTATGCTGGTTATAACGAAGCAGAGGGCGGACCCGCAAATACTATATGGCCTCATCGTTGGGATGTAACATCTGCGGGATATACAGGAACAAATGTATTTGATGGAAAAAAGATTCTTGATTATTCTTGTACTTCGGAACTTAAAGGCACAACAGGCACTAATATGTGTGGTATTGGCACATTCTGCCACGAATTTGGACATGTGTTAGGCTTGCCTGATTATTATGATACGTCTGGTAATCAAAGTAACACTCTGAATGAATGGGATATAATGGATTATGGTGCATACAGTAATAATGGTTGTACTCCACCAACTTATTCGGCTTACGACAGATTCTTTTTGGGTTATCTTACACCGCAACAAGTAAGCACGAGTTCTGATTTAATGTTATTGCCACTTTATCAGGGGAAAACAACTCCTGCAAATACAGATAATCAAGCTTATTTGTTTTCGGCAACGACTCATGATTTAAATGGAGCTACACCGAATCCCGCCGAGTTCTTTTTGGTTGAATATCGCAAAAAAACAGGCTGGGATGCTTATTTACCGTCTGAAGGAATGTGTATCTGGCATATTGATTATTTAAAATCTGCATGGGACAATAACGGACCAAATAATTATACTGGATCAACTCAAACATCTTCAAGTCACATGCGTGTTTATCTTCAGCCATTGAGCGGACAAACTGCAACACCAGGAACAGCTTTTACAACAGGATCGGTTACTCCAACTACTTGGTCGGGGACAAATATATATCGTATGTTAACTGCGATTTCAAAAACAACAAATAGTGTAACTTTTAAGTTGACGCCTACTTTTATTACTTCAGGAAGTTTAATAGGTTTTACAACAACGACTGGAACTCCTTCTGTTATTCAAAGCATTCAGGTAAATGGTGGTGCATTCTCAAATAATTTGGATATCACATTAACTGACAAAACAAACTTTGACATCAAACTTTCCAGTTCTGCAACCTGGGTAAAAAGTTTAAGTATAACTCCTATTTCTGGAAATGTTAATGAAACATTGCAAATCCGTTATAATCCAACTTCAGTAGGAGTGCAATCTGATAATATTACTCTTGTAAGTGCTGGTGCAACTTCATTAAATCTGAATTTGAACGGAACTGCAACTGCTCCTTATGATCCCAACGCTCCAGCCATATTAATTGGGAAAATTAATAACGTAATTCAATTCCCAATAACTAAATCAGGGAAAACTGTCACCAAAACCTTTAATATTAAAACTACTGACGTAATAAGTGCTTTAACTTTGGCTGTTACTGGGACCTCTGCAGCAATGTTTAATGTATCAACAAGTTCGTTGGCAAAGGACGCAGTTAATGCAACAACCGGAACAACCATTACAGTTACCTATCAACCTGCTTCTGTTGGAGTTCATACTGCAATACTAACTATATCAGGCGGTGGTTTAAATCCTGCAAAAGTAATTTCGTTGCAAGGTGAGGGAAATTGAGACAATACAAATTTAGTAAGTAAATGCGAAGTTTAGTAAAGTTTATAGTAGAACGTGAATGACAATGAACCAATATTATCATTCACTATCAATAAATCGTCAATGTGTGAGCCTACATAACCATCAACATAGTCTGTAAATACAATTTGTGGCGTAATCTCAACACCTATTGATATTTTAGGATTTAACTGATACTTGTATCCAACTCCGAAGGGGATAAAAAGGCCAAAAATAGGTGTTTTTCCAATATAATTGATCTGTCCGTTAACAGGAGGAAAGCTAACTTGCGACAATAAAGCTCCCAATCCTAAGAACCCATAGACTTCATGCGGTTTCACGCGTTTGTATTTTGCTCCGAATTCAAGACTGTATTCCTCACGAACTGTCACTTCAAAAGTATTAGAGACAAAATTTTCAAATCCTTTGGAGTGTACTCTACCCTTAATACTTTCACCTGGTGGAGTAGGAATGTCATGACCAGTAAAGTTTAAATAATGAATTTGCGCTCTATAACCAAATCCCTTTTTCCCAATACTCTGTTGAAAACCTAGTGTACCCTGAAAATTATGACCATCAAATATTGAGCTGTTTAACACAGGCGCATAAGTATCACCAAAACAATATGCCGGCCCCAATGAAAAAATCAAAGATCCTGTAGAGTTTATACTGCTACCAATCAACCCATTACTTCGTTGAGCATGGACGTTCATCGAAATGAGCGAAATAAGAAGGATTGATAATAGAATATTTCTCATTCAGATCTTATATAAATCTATTGTTGAATAATTTGCAGGCAAAAGTAAGAAAAAAATTAAAAATTTCACTAAAAAGAACCATAATAATTAAAGAAGTTCAATATAATATCTGAATTAATACCTAAAGCTGCTTCCTCCCAGAAATTCCCGCAACAAAGATGTAGGTGGAATCTCGCGATCATGAATGGGAACAAAATAATTCAGAAACTTAATTAACCTATGTGCTTCGGTATATTCATCACAATATTTCGGAACTTCTGCCAGAATTGGTTCAGCATGTCTTTTCAAAACAGCAAGTTCAAATAAAAGAGCTGAATTAAACATCACATCGGCATTTTCCTGATAAGGGAAAATCCATTTTTCTTCACCACGACGTACACTCGGCCAACGACCAATCGTATCACGGGCAGAATAATTACGGAATTTATAATCCCTGATAATTCTTCGCAATAGTCGTGTATCTGTAGTTGGAATCCAGTTATGATTATCAATGGAAATAGTTGTGAGAGCTGAAACGTAAATTTTAAATGTAATATTATGCGGAATATCAGGAATCAGTTCAGGATTTAAAGCATGTATTCCTTCCATTACCAATACGCTATCTTCAGTTAATTGTAATTTTTCACCTTTAAAATACCGTTTACCATCTTCAAAATTAAAAGATGGAATTTCAATTTCTTCTCCTGCAAGCAAAGATTTCAAATTCTGATTAAACAAATTCAGGTCCAGAGAATGCAAATGTTCAAAATCCCAATCGCCATTTTCATCCAAAGGTGTATCTTCCCGATTAACAAAATAATTATCCAGCGACAATACCACAGGTTTCAACCCGCTTACCATTAATTGTATAGAAAGACGTTTACTAAATGTCGTTTTTCCGGAAGATGATGGTCCGGAAACCAGCACAAAGCGAACTTTTTCGGATCGTTGGAAAATCATATCAGCAATCGAAGCCACTTTTTTCTCATGTAATGCTTCAGAAACCTTTATTAGGTTGAACGATTGGTTATTACGACAAGCAATATTGAATTCGCCTACGTTGTTCAGGTTCATAATTTTGTTCCAACCTACATATTCCTTAAAAATCTCGAACATTTTCGGCAAGAACACAACATCTTCCAGCTCTTGAGGATTTTCACGATTTGGAATCCGAAGCAAAAGTCCATCGTAATATTCAACTAAATCGAATAAATAAATATAATCGGTTGAAGGCAACAAAACACCGTTATAATAATCAATATAATCATCAATTCTGAAGAATCGGAAATACGGATTGCCAAGAGTTTCAAACAAAGCAACTTTATCTTTTTGATTTTTCTTGTTTATAAATAATTCTTTTACTTCCTTTGTTTGTTTTTCTTCGCAAATTATTCTTTTGCCTTCGGAAATAATCTGGTTTACACGATCTTTAATTTGCGAAATTATTTCGGGAGTAATCGGTTGATTCAAATTATCGAGTTTGCAATAATAACCTTTCGAAATTGGATGTTCGATACGAAGTGTTGCATTCGGAAAAAGCTCAGATATAGCTTTTGAAAGTACCATACTTAAACTTCTCACATACACACGCATACCCGATGGTGTACTTAAATCAATAAATTCTATATCTTTTGGTTTGTAAATCAGGAAATTTAAATCTTCAACTTTATAATTCACACGAGCAGCTACCACTCTGAATTTCATTTCAATTTTCAGGTCATACAAAATTTCAATTACTGAAATTCCTATTGGATAATTATGATAAGACTTGGTGTTTTTGCAGTAAATGGTAACGGTTTTGTCCATATTTGGGTATTTTGCATAGTATAACGATTAAACAGCCGCAAAATTACATCATTTTTTTTAATTGCATTTATTTGAAAGAATCTAAATTTTCAATTACATTTGCAACCTGCTTTCTGTAAAGGTTAAAACTGAATTTGATTTATATTTTAATCTTTGTGTTCCGCACATAACTTAACAAACTAACCAAATGAATTTATTTAATGTTTATCCGCTTTTTGATATCGAAATTGCCAAAGGAATTGGTTGTAGAACCTATGATGATCAGGGAATTGAATATCTGGATCTATATGGTGGCCATGCCGTAATTTCAGTAGGGCATTCGCATCCTTATTACGTTCAGAAGCTGACACAGCAACTCGAAAAATTAGTTTTCTATTCCAATTCAGTTCAAAATAAATTACAAATTGAATTAGCAGAAAAGCTGGGAAAACTTTCAGGGTACGAAGATTATTCGTTATTTCTTGTTAACTCAGGAGCCGAAGCAAATGAAAATGCGCTAAAACTTGCATCTTTTCATACAGGTCGTCGTAAAGTGATTGCTTTCGACAAAAGTTTCCACGGACGAACTTCTGCTGCTGTTCGGGTAACGGATAACAAAAAAATTGTTGCACCGATTAATGAAGGTTTTGATGTTGACTTTTTTGAATTGAATGATTTAGAATCTGTAAAAAAATCTCTTCAAAATAAAGATGTTTGTGCTGTAATAATCGAAGGAATTCAGGGAATCGGTGGCATCCGAATTCCAGATGCAAGCTTTTTATCAGCTTTAAGTGACGAATGTAAAGCAACCGGAACAGTTCTAATTTTGGACGAAGTTCAATCGGGTTACGGTCGCAGTGGAAAGTTTTTCGCTCACCAACATGCCGGAATCCGACCTGATTTAATTACGATTGCTAAAGGAATGGGAAACGGTTTCCCAGTTGGTGGCGTGCTGATTAGTCCAATGTTTGAAGCTTCTCACGGCATGTTGGGCACAACATTTGGCGGAAGCCATTTGGCTTGTACGGCAGCCATTGCAGTTTTGGATATTCTGAAAGTTGAACACTTAATGGAAAATGCCAAAAAAACAGGAAATTACTTACTGACCGAGTTGAAAAAAATTCCACAAATAAAAGAAGTTCGCGGTTTGGGATTAATGATAGGAATTGAATTTGATATGCCTGTGAAAGAAATTCGAAATCGTTTATTATTTGAAAAACACATATTTACCGGTGCATCAGGAACTAATATCATTCGTCTTTTGCCTCCATTATGTCTTTCAATATCTGACGCAAACATATTTTTAGCCCGTTTTAAAGAGATTATTCAATCCGTATTTAATGTTTAAATTGAAATTTAGAAAAATGAGATATTTTAGTATTCTAGTCTTTTGTCTTTTATTTAGTGTAACAATTCGGGGACAAGAAGCATCAATTCATGACAAAATAACACTAAAAACCGGTGAAATTTACACCGGTGAAATTGTTGTGAAAAATGATGAAATGATTATGCTAAAATCAACAAATGGAACTCGTTATCAGTTTCCATTATCGGAAATAAGTAAAATTGAAAAAGAAGATTTGAAAAATAATTCAATTGCAGTAAACAATGCTAAATCAGAAATAGCTACAACTACCGGAAATATAAGTGGCATATTGGAATTTGCGGGTGGAATATCCAGTGCAAAAAACTGTTTCGATCCTTCAACGAATTCGCAGGTTTCTCTCATTTTTGGTAACAAATCAGTTTTGGGCCAACAAGTATTTTTAGGATTTGGACTTGGGTTGAATGCAACTTTTGAAACAACAAACTCGTCGACAATTGCTTTCCTTCCTTTATTTCTGAGATTACAAACTACCTTATCGAAAAACAAAATTGCTCCATTTTTAGGTATGGATGCAGGTTATGCTTTTGCGTTGAATGAGGAATTTGGTGGTGGTCCATTTGCAAAAGTTTCTTTCGGAATCAACTATAAACTGACTTATAAAACGGCTTTATTGGTTGGTATTTATGCCGGAGTAAATTCAATTTCAGCCAACCAGATTGACACAAATGGTTACAGCTATTACGGAAATACATCAATGACCGGTTTCGGAATAAAAGCCGGATTGCAATTTTAGTCAATAGAAGACAGCAACATTATCTGTACTTTTGTGAAAACAAATTCCAAATTCCTAAACCTACTCTGTAATATACAATTTAGATTCCCTAAACAAATAAATTTGCATTTGCATTTTTAATTGCTCTTTACAAAGTTATAGTTGATAGTTTAAATGCTTTGTTTTACCCTTGTAAATACAAGAACAGATAAAGCAAAACCGCAGGAAGTGAAGTATGCCGGAAGTGGGAAAGTGATGAAAGTGGTGTGAAGATTGGTTAATTACTATAGTGAATTTCTACTAATTTATTTTTTCAATGCAACGTTTTCAATACCTGTTTCATCTTGTTTAAAGAAGGGGAAAAAACAATCAAAATGGTCTGATTTTTGTTATTTGAATACAGACAATCAGATTTAAGGTATTAAGTTTCATTTTTAAAAATAGACAAGTATGAAAAAGTTTTTTTTAGGTATTCTGGCACTTACTTTTTTAGTGTCCTGTAATGATAACGAACAAAATTATCAAATACCGAATAGTTTTAGTGACATTGCTACCGTAGACAATCCAAATCAAAGTTCCGGCTTTTATTTTAAACTCGATAACAATGACAAAATGTGGATTACGTTAACCGGATTTCCATATTACAAACCGAAAACCGGCCAACGGATTATTGCTTCTTACAGCATTTTATCAACAGCTGACAAAAGCAATCTATACAGTCACAAAGTGCAGTTGAACGATGTATATGAAGTACTTACAAAGAGTATTTTCAAGGTTACTTCAACAAATCAGGATAGTATAGGGAATGATCCGGTACAAATAAACGATATGTGGATTGGAAGTGATTATCTGAATGTGGAATTTCAGTATCCGGGTTTTAATCAGATTCATTTTATCAATCTGGTATCCGATAATACAAAAACCTATACGGACGGAAAAGTTCATCTTGAATTCCGGCATAATGCTAATAATGATTCACCGTCTTATTCGAAATGGGGAATTGTTTCGTTTGACATCAGTTCGTTGAAAACAAATGCCATCGGCGATTCTGTCAATCTGGTGATTCATACCAAAGTATTCAGAACACCGCAAGATCAAACGTATAATCTTACGTACAAATTCGGAACGGCAAGTCCTCTGAATGTGCGGGGTATAATGATCCCAAAAGACAAAATAAAAATTGAATAATTGATTTCAAATAATTTTTGTAAAAAGCCCAATCTTAAGTTTGGGCTTTTTTTATGGCCTCAAATTAGATATTCAGATAATCAAAACATATATCAACAACACACAATATCAGTCATTTTTGCGTTAAATAATGATAATTACTGAATTTCATTTTGCTTTATTTCAGAATACAATTTAAACTAGCTATATTTGCGAATCAAAAATTTATTTCGCTTTAAACTCACTTTCATTTAAGTTCGTTTTATAAGATGAAGATATTGTAGAATGAAAAACGACCTCAAAACCACAGCTGAAAATCTTTGTCAGAAGATCGAAGAGTCTCTCAATTCAGGCGACCTATACAATTCAACTTCCCGACAACTTATCAGGGATCTTCTCGCCCATCAATCTGTTCTGGAATCTCAGAACACACAACTTATTCAGTCTGAAAAAGAATTGATAAGAGACCGGGAGTACTACAATGATATCTTCAATAATCAACCTTCTGGTTTATATCGCATCCGTGTATTTTCTATTGACAAATGGGAAGGAAAAAGCTGGACAAGTTCTGACAAACCACCTTACGAGATGGAAATTGCAAGTGATCGGTTTTGTGAAATACTTGGGATAACGCGTAAAGCTTTTATAAAAAACCCCTTTATTATAAGTGACCTCGTTTATAATGATGACAAAGAATCTTTTGCCGAAATAAACATAAAGTCTAACAAAAATTTAATTCCGTTTCGTTGGGAAGGAAGACTGCTCGTTCATTCTGATATAATTTGGGTACGGCTTGAATCTATGCCCCGTTTGCTTGAAAATGGTGACATTCTGTGGACAGGAATTTTGTATGATATGACCGATCGAAAAAAGACCGAGGATGCATTGAACGAAATGAGAAGCCGATTGGAAGAAGTTCTGGAAGGAGCAAATGTAGGCACTTTGGAATGGAATATACAAACGGGAAAAGCAAAATTTAATGATATTTGGGCTAAAAATCTGGGGTACACGCAATCAGAAATAAAGTTCGGCCAAAGAATATGGGGAAAAAATGGATGGAAAATGATAACCCATCCGAAAGATGTAGTTTTTGCTCAGAAAATGCTTGAAAAACATTTTTCGGGCGAATTGCCCCATTATGCCGTAGAAGTACGCATGCGACACAAAAAAGGTCACTGGGTCTGGATTCGGCAGGAAGGAAAAGTAAAAACATGGACCAGCGATGGTAAACCGTTATTAATGTATGGAACACATACCAATATATCTCAACGGAAAGAAGCAGAAGTAGCCTTAAACAAACTGAATGAAGAACTCGAAAAGCGTGTTGCAATCCGAACAGCAGAATTGTTAAAGTTGAATTCAGAACTAAAACTTACCGAACAAAAGTTCCGGACGATTAGCGATTTTACACATGACTGGGAATACTGGAGAAGTCCTGAAAATAAAATTATTTATATGTCGCCTTCCGTAGAGGAAATTACAGGTTATTCCATGTATGATTTTGAAAAATCACCCGGATTGATTGATCGTATTGTTTACAAAAACGATCTGGAAATCTGGGAAACTCATAAAAGAAACAGAGGTTTCCTCAGTCCAAATGAAAACAGCAAAGAATTGATATTCAGGATTGTCAAGAAAAATGGTGATTTGATTTGGGTTGGTCACGTTTCTCGTAACATTATTGTGGATGGGAAAGATTTAGGAATCAGAGTTTCTAATCGGGATATCACAGACAAAATAAATGCTGAGAATGAGCTTTTTAATGTCACATTGGCAGTTGAAGAGCGCGAAAGAAATCGTTTTTCAAGCGAGCTGCATGATGGAATGGGTCCTTTGCTTTCAACAATCAAACTTTATTTTCAGTGGTTATCCGATACAGATGATATAGAGAAAAAGAAACTGATAACAGAGAAAGGAAATCAGTGCATCGAAGCAGCCATCCAGACAGCAAGAGAGTTGGCGCGGGGTTTAAGTTCACAGCTTCTGGACAAATTAGGATTTATCAATGCGATTCAGGATTTTACTCAACGGATAAACGATACCAGTAAAATCAGAATTAATTTTAAAACAAATACCAATAAGCGATTTAATAAGTTTTTGGAAATAGCATTATACCGCATAACCACTGAACTTTTGAAGAATACTCTTACCTATGCAGAGGCAAGTGCTGTTGAAATCAGTTTTAACTACGATCAAAAGAAAAACAAAATCAACTTCTATTATAGCGATAATGGTGTCGGATTCGATTCGGACAAAACAATGCAATCGTATAAAGGATTGGGGATTATGAACATACAACAACGCGTACAAATTCTGAAAGGGAAAATCAATATCGAATCAAGTCCCGGGGAAGGATTAAAAACTTTTATTCAGTTTCCGGTGGAGGAAAGCAATGATATAATTCTTAATTGATAATTGATATAAATGAATAAAATAATTATCGTCGACGATCATTCGTTATTTCGGGAAGGAATCAAGCTACTTATTGAAAATGAGGGTTTAGGAAAAGTTATTGCTGAAGCTGACAACGGACAGCATTTTCTGGAATTATTGGAAATTCATCAACCTGATCTGGTTATTATGGATATTGAAATGCCGGTGATGGGCGGTTTGGAGGCTACAAAAAAGGCTCTTCAAATCCGACCTGATTTGAAAATATTAACTCTGACGATGTTAAACGAAAAAGCGAATTATTTCGATATGGTCAATGCCGGAGCACTCGGTTTTGTACTAAAAACGTCTGGAAAAGGGGAATTCGAAAATGCAATTAATGCACTTATGAAGGGCGAAAGTTATTTCTCGAATGACGTTTTACGACAAATAATCGTAAATATAAATTCACAAACCGCTCCTGCAAATGAAGTCAGTTTGCCCGTAAACGAAAATATGAGTGAGCGTGAAAAAGAAGTCCTGCAATGTTTTTGTAATGGTTTAACTATTAATGAAATTGCCGAAAAGCTTTTTCTGAGTCCTAAAACGATTGAAGCACATCGATCCACTTTATTAAAAAAAACAAACTCTAAAAACACCATTAATCTGGTGTTATACGCCATTAAAAACAAAATGGTGAAGATATAGTTTTTAGTTCGTAATTGACAGTTAATAAGCCTGTCTGCGCAAAAGCGTGGATAGGCTTAACTATTTTATAAGGGTTTACACTATATAAAAATTAGGGTTTACACCATACATTTTCAGGGAAAACACTAGGATATTATTCAAATGTTTACTCTATTTTTGATTCGATTAATCTTTCTGATAAAACTGTGAGTATGAAAAAATTTATTATTGTTGATAACCACTTGTCATTTCGTCAAAAAATAAAATTCATAATTGAAAATGAAGGTTTTGGAAAAGTAATTGGTGAAGCCGAAAATGGAACCGAGTATCTTAACTTGCTTAAAAAGCACGAGCCCGATTTTATTATTATGGATGCCGTAAAAACGTCAATGAACGAAACAGATGTATCTAAAATTGCAATCATGAATGTGTCTGATTTACAAGTATTGCAGCTTATTTTACCCGATGAGGATTCAAATCATCCGAATAATGAAGATTCAAATTTAGTTGAATTTACAGATAAATCAGCTAAAAAAAGGGAATTTGAAACCGCTTTTCGGACCATACTGAACGGTAAAAAAAGCTTTTCAAATAGCTTATCATTATAGAATAACAACACTTTAACTTCAATTGAATTGTCTATCAATAATGAGATTATTTTTTATCTGCGTTTTTCAAAAATAAATAACATTCTATTGTTGTTATGAAAAAAATTATTATTGTCGATGATCATCTGTTATTTCGTGAAAGTATTAAGCTTCTGATTGAAAAAGAAGGTTTTGGCAAAGTGATTGCCGAAGCCGAAAACGGGTTGGAATTTCTGGATTTAATAAAAAGACATAAACCCGATTTAGTCATTATGGATATTGAAATGCCTTATATGAATGGACTGGATGCAACGAAAATAGCATTAAAGAGACAACCCGACTTAAAAATTCTGATTCTGACTATGATGAGTGAATATACAACTGATTTTGATATAAAAAATTCAGGAGCAATTGGTTCCGTCCTTAAGTCATCAGGGAAAAAAGAATTTGAGAAAGCTTTTCAAATGATATTAAACGAAGAAACCTGTTTTGTGAGCTAAACTTTATTAAAAAAATACTACCTTAACTTGAATTTATCTGTTTGTTCTGATATGCCAACTGGCATTAGTGTAAAAAGAGTTTAACGGAATCACTTTCGGTAAACTCTTTTTCTTTAGAATTATTGTCGTACTGAAAACATTATCCAGGAACTACTGAAAAACTCAAACAGCGATTTGATCAAGTTTGGATTAAAGCCGGACTCCTACTATTTGTTTAAAATTTATTCGTATTTTTGTTTTCGGATTTTTCGTCTTAGAAAATCTGTGCTATCACAGGGAAACCCATGCAAAAATACCTCGACATACTTAAACAATACTGGGGCTACGATCAGTTCCGACCGCTGCAAGGTGATATTATCCAAAGCATTGCTTCAGGGAAAGATACGCTTGGGCTCATGCCGACTGGTGGTGGCAAATCGCTTACATTTCAGGTGCCTGCACTGGCAATGGAGGGTATTTGCGTGGTAGTAACACCGCTTATTGCGTTGATGAAAGATCAGGTGGAAAACCTGAAAACGCACGGAATTGCAGCAGCCGCTATCTTCTCAGGGATGTCGCATAACGAAATTTTGCTGACGCTCGAAAATGCAGTTTTTGAAGCATATAAATTTCTGTATGTTTCACCCGAACGATTGGGAACGCCCATTTTTATTGAAAAAATCAAACAAGCGAAAGTTTGTATGATTGCCGTCGACGAATCGCATTGTATTTCGCAGTGGGGTTATGATTTTCGTCCATCTTATTTGAAAATTGCCGATATCCGCGAATTATTGCCTGACGTTCCTGTCCTTGCACTTACCGCCACCGCAACACCCGAAGTGGTAGAAGATATTCAGATCAAACTTCATTTTAGAGAAAAAAATCTGTTTCAAAAAAGCTTTCATCGCTCCAATCTGGCTTACGTAGTTCGGTCTGTGGAAAATAAAGATGAAAACTTACTTAAAATCCTTCATAATGTTCCCGGCACTTCAGTAGTTTATGTTCGTAACCGAAAGAAAACCAGAGAAGTGGCCGATTTTCTGAATCTAAACGGAATTGTGGCTGAAAATTTTCATGCCGGATTGAAAAATGAAACCAAAGATGCCAAACAAGCACGCTGGAAATCGAACGAAACGCGCGTAATTGTTTCCACCAATGCGTTTGGAATGGGAATTGACAAGGCGGAAGTACGGACTGTAGTTCATATGGACTTGCCCGACTCGCTCGAAGCCTATTTTCAGGAAGCGGGACGAGCAGGACGTGACGAGAAAAAAGCCTATGCAGTTTTGCTATACAACAACGGCGATGCTGTGAAAATGCGCAAACGTGTTTCGGATTCTTTCCCCGGAAAAGAAATGGTTATCAAAGTGTATGAAGCATTGGGAAATTATTTCGAAATGGGAGTCGGTTCAGGATTGGATGCGGTCTTTGCATTCGATATCGCTGATTTTTGTACCAAATTCAAATTACCGATTCTGATTACGTTCAATTGTCTGAAAATACTTCAACAAGCCGGTTACATTGAACTTACCGACGAACAAGACAGTTCGTCGCGGGTACTTTTCACGGTTGGGAAAGATGATTTATACAAAGTAAAGCAAACGTCGGAACAGGACAAGTTGGTTCATATCTTGTTACGTTCTTATACAGGATTGTTTACCGATCTGGCTGCAATCAATGAAGATGTATTGGCCAAACGACTAGAATGGTCACGTGAGCAGGTTTATGATCAGCTGGTTGGATTAGCAAAAGAACGAATTATTCAATATATTCCCCGAAAGAAAACACCATTTCTTACTTTTGTTCGCGAACGGGAAGCTACATCTCGTGTTATTCTGGGAAAAGAAGCGTATGACGACAGAAGGGAACGATACATTTCACGGGTTAAAAGCGTGTTGGATTATGCACAAGATGAAACAATCTGTCGAAGTCAGATTTTGTTATCTTATTTTGGCGAGAAAAATACAAGTCCTTGTGGTAAATGTGACATTTGTCTGAAAAAGAAAGAAACTCAGATAAGCAACGAGGATTTTGAAAGTATCAGAAAGACGGTTCTTCAAATGTTGTCATCAGAAGATTTGACGGTTAATTCATTGGTGAAAAAAATACCCTATAAAGAGCCAAAAGTACTACAAGTTATTCGTTTTATGCTTGATAATGGGCAAATTGAAGAAGATAATATGATGAAACTGCGAATACAGACTAGCTCAAAACATCAAAAAAGCTAATTCTTTTCACTTCGATAAAACTTCCCAAATTAGCATTTATTAAAATAAATCAAATAAATTCTTATGTTTTTTTGAATTTTATTATCTTTGAGCCCATTTAATTCCCCTGGAAAAATAAATAATGGACAAAGAAAATAAATTGAAGTACTTTGGTTGGAGGTTAGGCGACCGATACGATGGATGGCGTGTACGGAATGTAAATGCTCTTTTTACAGTAGCACCTTTTATACTTACAAAGCGAGTCGATTCGGAAGTGTTTTTTGAGATCAAAATTCCAATTGATACAGTCGAAGAATTCATACGAATTCACAAAAAAGACATGCCTGATTTATCGATTATGCAAGTTGTAATGGCATCGGTTATCAGGCTTATTTCACAACGACCTTATGTAAATCGTTTCATTGTATGGAATAAAATTTTTGCAAGGAATCATATTAGTTTTTCGCTTGCAATAAAACGTTCGATGACGGTTCAAGGAGAAGAAACAGTGATAAAACCCTATTTTTTACCCACGGATACTTTACAGGATGTTGTCAGAAAAACAAAACTGGAACTTGAAAGCAATCAACAAGTAGGACAGGAAAATTCGTCAGATTCCATTTCAAAAATGATGGGTCTATTACCTGATTTTCTTCTGCGCTCATTCATTTTTCTGGTGAAAAAGATGGATACTGTAGGAATAATGCCCAAAGTATTATTTCAGGCAAGTCCATTTCACACCACAATGTTTTTAACTAATATAGGGTCGATTGGAATTGAATCAATTTATCATCATCTTTACGAATTTGGTACGTGCAGCATGTTTGCAGCCATGGGCAAGAAAACAAAAAAATATGTAGTTGATAAAGACGGTATTCCGCATTCCGAAAAAACAATCAAATTAAAATTCGTACTCGATGAACGAATTTGCGACGGATTCTATTATGCAACTTCAATACGAATGCTTGAAAAAATCATTACTAATCCAGATCAGCTATTGGTTCCACCTGAAAATGTTGTTGTTGATGATGGGGTTGGAAGAAAAAGAGAAGATATTTGATCAAGTTTATTTGAGTCAATTTTCAAAAAAAATGCAGAGGAAAACTCCCCTGCATTTTGTCAAGAAAACTAAAACGTCAACAACTTAAATCAAATGATTACCTTATTTAATAATTACTGTTACAGAAACATCATCGTCCGAAGTTACTCCGTTTATTACATAAGTACCAGTTGGCACATTTGATTCTATTATCGTAAGATCATTCGAATTAATCTGCGCTGTCTGTCCCAGTCTACCTGTAATTGCATTGTAAATCTTCAAAGAACCTTTTCCTTTTCCTTGATTGTCAATAATAATAGTTCTTTTCGCACACGTTATCTTCAATTTTTTATCTTTTTTATCTTTATCATCTTTAGAGTCTTTATTCCCTTTATTATCTCTATTATCTTTATAGATTTTATTATCTTTTTTGTCTTTAAGGTCTATATTTCCTTTTTTCCCTTTATTCTCTTTATCATTATTGACAACAACTGGATCTGGTGTCATAATCGGGTCAACAGGAGTTACTGCAACAGGGGGAACAACAGCAACAACGGTGTCAGTAGGTTCTACAACGGGAGGAGTTTCAACCACTACCGGAACTTCGGGTAATGAAGTTACAATTTTAAATCGCAACAAAGGATCGATTGTTTTATCTACCGAAAAAGTGTATAATGTTCCTGAATTACGAATATCAATGGTTTTGTTCGTCACCAAATCAACTAAATATAGTTTTTGATAGACACTAGCCAGGTTTTCACTATAAAATGAAAATGTGTACTGTTTATCTTCGCCCGGTCTGAAAGCGATTGTTGTTCCGTCGAAATTTGAAATTGCATCCACCTGAAAATTACCCCCGGTTTCAACAGCATATATTTGGGGTGCATACGTATTTGTTCCAATCATTTTGTAACCATCCCAACCGTTATCAAAATTAGTTGTACATTCTGCTTGAGTAAATAACCACATTTTATCGGAATAACGCGATCCAATAACGTCAATGCGGATTCCCACGAAGTCCTGTGCGTAAGACTGCAAACCCATAATGCAGAATAATGTCGTTACAAATAATTTTTTAATAGTAGATATTTTCATAATAATCTATTTTAAGTGCTAAATGATGGTTACTTTTTGTAAATCTCCAGGTTCGATATTCACGTAGCAAACATAATCAATCATTTCTATTAATCTGTATATGAGTATTATGTAGCATTAATTTCGTCTAAGTAGCAATATTTACAGTAATAAATAGGAATACTAAATTTAAAATTGGATTAGAAAATTTGTATTATCGAAAACAAATTAATAGTTACCTCCAAATTGAACTGATTTAAATAAATATCGCAGCTTTTATCATAATTTTATAAAGCAAGGATTGTAATAATGATTAATTTGCTCAACATATTTTATTACAATAGATGTTACAACACTATAAAAGCATCTTATCTACGATCATAATTCTAAATATTAGAAACTAACTTTGCCAATATTAATCTACAAATATTAATGCATAAGCTATATTTCTAAACATAATTTAATTATAAAATCATATAATTAAGTATCGATTTTTTGAAATTCTTTGATTCCTTATTCTTTGTCAGAATAAAAATCGTATTAATTACTTATATCAACTATATTGTAGTAATTGTAGATTCATAAATATATTGATACTTTTTTAATCCAAAATTCTAAAAAAACACATGTGACTAATTATAAGCACCATATAAGATTTCCTTGGGAATAATGGTGTTAGATTATTGTCGCATTTATATTTGTTCTGTAATATATTAGCATTTTAAACCCAATCAATGAAGTATCGTAATGGCTTAAGTGTATGTCAAATCATCGGCTCAAACTAAAAAAAATGATTTGAAAAACACTTTTCGCATTCTTACCGTCAAATCTTTGTACTTTTGTATCTCTAAAACAGGAATCAATATTACATGCTGAAAATTTTAAAACCATATATGATGCCCATTTCCATGGGATTGGGAGCTATTTTCTATCGATCATTCGGAGCAATATCATTTTTGACTCCATATCTGATTTTTATCATGTTATTTCTCACTTATTGTAACCTCAAACTAAGTGAAATACGATTATCCCGTTCTCACTTTTGGTTACTTTCGGTTCAGATTGTCGGAAGTATTGCTGTTTTCATATTACTCAAACCAATCAATGTAATACTTGCTCAGGGTGCAATGATTTGTTTTCTGGCTCCTACCGGAACTGCAGCACCCGTAATGACAGGCATGTTGAAGGGAAATATAGCCAGTATTACGGCTTATAGTCTGTTAATCAACATGTGTGTAGCCGTGATTGCACCGGTTTTATTTTCATTTGTTGGAAACTACAAGTCTCTTCCTTTTTTTGATTCTTTTCTGGCGATTGGTCAACGGGTATTTCTGTTATTGATTCTTCCATTCGCCATCACCTTATTAATCAGGAAATTTAAACCATCAATTACCGAAAAAATTGGATCGTATTCCGGCTTATCATTTTATGTGTGGTCATTTTCGTTAGCAGTCGTTACCGGACGAACCGTGGAATTTATGCTAATGCAGCAAAAATCAAATTATATAATCGAAATATTAATTGCCGTTGCAGCTTTAGTTATATGTGTCTGCCAGTTTGTAATTGGACGAACCATCGGTAAACATTATGATGACACCGTGGCAAGTGGTCAGGGGCTAGGACAAAAAAATACAATTCTGGCAATTTGGATGGCACAAATCTATCTCAATCCAATTGCTTCCATCGGCCCGGGTTCTTATGTTCTATGGCAGAATATTATCAATTCGTATCAGATTTGGCTTCAATCCAGAAAAAAATCCTGATTCAACTTTCCTTCTGAAATTGTCTTTTATTAGTATGTTTTGATCGTTAGTAATTCAGAAAATTCAGTATTTTTAAAACTCACTGAATATCATTAACGATTAGTTTGCGAAAAAGAAAATATTTAGTATTTTTGACGCATGGAAACAGATGACAAAAGATTGACCATTCGCGAATGGGCTGAAGATGACCGTCCACGCGAAAAAATGCTTCGAAAAGGCTCCCAAAGTCTTTCGGATGCAGAATTATTAGCAATCTTAATCAGTTCGGGTAGCAAAAACGAATCGGCAGTTGAACTTTCCCGCCGTATACTGCGTGATTGCAAAGACAATCTCAATGAACTTGCTCAACTGACAATCAATGACCTGTGCAAACGCTTCAAAGGAATTGGAGAAGCAAAAGCCATTACGATTATGGCAGCTTTGGAAATTGGGAAACGTCGCAAAACCAGTGAAATGCTGGAGCGTAAAAAAATTACTTCAAGCATTGACCTTTTTGATCTTTTTGAACCTCAACTCATTGACTTACAACACGAAGAATTTTGGATTGCTCTATTGAACGGCGCCAACAAAGTAATAGAAATCAAGCGTTTGACACAAGGTGGAAGCCGACAAACGGTAGTTGATATTCCAATGATATTGAAAATGGCTTTGGAAAAATCAGCTCAAGCTTTAGTTGTGGCACACAATCATCCTTCGGGACAAAACCGACCCAGTCACGAAGATGAAATAATTACCCGAAGAATAAAAACCGGTTGCGAAGCCGTTGGAATTACATTTATTGACCATATCATTATTGCACGGGGACAATATTACAGCTTTGCAGACGAAGGAAAAATGTAAAAATCACCCCTAAATCCCCTAAAGGGAACTTTTTAAACTCCCCTTTAGGGGTTGGGGGTCTCAATTATAAAATTATGATTTTATTAGAAGTAGAAAACGTAGTTAAACAATATTCCGGACATTTAGCATTGGATGGCGTAAGTCTGACAGTTCCTGAAAATTCCGTTTACGGATTGCTTGGTCCAAATGGTGCGGGTAAAACCACTTTAATCCGAATTATCAATTGCATCACTGCACCTGATAGTGGTGAAGTGCGCATGAATGGAAAAATAATGACTTCTGCGGATGTCCGTCAAATCGGTTATTTGCCCGAAGAACGCGGATTATACAAAAAAATGAAAGTTGGCGAGCAAGCATTGTATCTGGCACAATTAAAAGGAATGACCAAAAATGATGCGCTCAAAGCATTAAAATACTGGTTTGAAAAATTCGAAATTCAAGCTTGGTGGGACAAAAAAGTGGAAGAGCTTTCGAAAGGAATGGCTCAAAAAGTACAATTTATCACTACCATTTTACACGAGCCAAAACTCCTTATTTTCGATGAACCTTTCAGCGGTTTTGATCCGGTAAATGCTGATTTAATAAAACGTGAGATTTTGGAATTACGCGATAAAGGAGCTACCATCATTTTTTCCACCCACAACATGGAAACGGTTGAAGATCTTTGCGAAAATATTTCGTTGGTCGATCAGGCCAAAATAGTGCTTCAGGGGAAAGTAAGTGAAATAAAAAATTCGTTTGCAACCCGGACTTATAAAGTTTCAACACTTTCTAGCATATTAGGAAATTCTGATTTTGAATTGCTCACTGAAACCCATACCAATGGAATTGTGGAAACTATAATCAAAAAATTAAATACAGGCGGAAATAATATCCTATTGAATGAAATCATAAAACAGACCGAAATACTTAGCTTTGAAGAGCTCTTGCCGAGTATGAATGATATTTTTATTGAAACAGTAAGAAGATAATAATAACAAGCCCCCTAACCCCCTGAAGGGGGGAACGGAAAACTTTTTTTTAATCAAAAGACTAACAACTTTCTCTCTATTCCCCCTTCAGGGGGTTAGGGGGCAAACATATAAATTATGAGTAAAATCAGCTTAATAATAAAACGGGAATATACAACCCGCGTGATGAAAAAATCGTTCATCATTCTCACTTTTCTCACTCCCTTACTTTTTGCAGGAATGATAACCGTACCACTCTGGCTTTCAAATATTAAAGACAACACAAAAAAGCATATTATTGTGGTTGATCGCTTAGGTTTATATCATGATGTTCTGAAAAGTAATGATACATACGTGTTTGATTTTGTGGATAAACCGGTGGAACAGATTAAGACTGAAAATTCCAAAAAGGATGAGAATGAATTTACTGCTTTGCTTTTAATTTCCGGAGATTTGGCAAAAGATCCAAAAGCTGTTACACTTTATTCTGAAAAACAGGTCAACCTGGAACTTAAAACGTATATTTCAGGACTTTTAAATAAATACGTTGAACAAGAAAAACTGGCTGCCTATAATATCCCTAATCTGAAGGAAATGGTGGAAAAATCGAAAGCCAATATTGATATTCCAACAATAAAATGGGGCGAAAATGGGCAGGACAAAGAAGGCTCAGCCGAACTTGCGCTTGCAATCGGAATGATTTCAGCTTTTGTAATCTACATGTTTATAATTATTTACGGTGCTCAGGTTATGAGCGGTGTGGTTCAGGAAAAAACAAGCCGGATTGTAGAAGTTATGATTTCGTCAGTTAAACCATTTGAACTCATGATGGGGAAAATTATCGGAATCGCCATGGTGGGACTTACTCAATTTTTGATGTGGGTAATTCTGACAATGGCTATTTCTTTCACCGCAAGTCAGTTTATTGGTGGTGGCGTTGATATGGCTTCATTGCAGCAAGCCAATCAAATGGGGCTACACTCCATGTCGGCGGCACAGAATCCGAGTGAAATCCAGCAAATGTTATCCATGTTGCATGGTTTTGATTTTCTGCAAATTATCGTGTTATTTGTCGTTTATTTTTTGGGTGGATATTTATTGTATGCCTCTCTTTTTGCAGCCGTTGGTTCAGCTGTGGACAGCGAAACCGATACACAACAATTTTCATTGCCTTTGACTTTACCGATTATTTTTGCCATTTATGCAGCCATTTACAGTGCTCAAAATCCTGACGGACCACTGGCTTTTTGGTGTTCGATGATTCCGTTCACTTCTCCCATCGTGATGATGGTGCGATTGCCGTTTGATGTTCCGGTCTGGCAAATAATATTGTCCTTATCCATACTTATTCTGTCGTTTATCGGAACAACGTGGATGGCAGGTAAAATTTATCGAACCGGAATATTAATGTACGGTAAAAAAGTGAGTTGGAAAGAAATGTGGAAATGGTTGAGGTATTAATACACCTCACCCCAACCCTCTCCAAATGGAGAGGGAGAAAGAGGAGGGGCGAAAAGTATTTCTAAATTGCAATATCTCGTTATTAAAAATTATCAACCAGAGAAATAATTCTGCTTCTATAAATCATTAGTTTATGAGTGATTTACTAAAATTATCCGATTATAAAAACTGGCTGATTGATTTAAAATCAAAAATCAAACAAAGTCAGATTAAAGCTTCTATTTCAGTTAATAGTGAGTTGATTCAGCTTTATTGGGATTTAGGTCGGCAAATTGTAGAAAAACAGCAAAATACTGCTTGGGGAAGTGGCTTTATTAACCAATTGAGTCAGGATTTGAAAGCAGAATTCCCCGAAATGAGTGGATTGTCAACGACCAATCTTTTTGCAATGAGAAAGTTCTATCTTTTTCACAACCAATCAATTACAATTATCCCCCAAGCTGGGGGAGAATTATCAAATGAAACTTTCCCCCAAGTTGGGGGAATTTTCTCAACAGAATTAGTCCAGCAAATTGATGGAGAAATAATATACCCTCCTATTTTAGAACTTTGCACTAAAATTCCATGGAAACATAACATCCTGATTATTGAAAAGATCAAGAATAAAAATGAAGTTGAATTTTATATAAAAGAAACCATCTCCAACAACTGGAGTCGTTCTGTTTTGGAATATCAGATTGAAACGAATCTCTACAACCGTCAAGGAAAAGCTATCACGAATTTTAAAACCACTTTGCCCGAAATTGAAAGCGATTTAGCAAATGCTTTGTTGAAAGATCCATATAATTTTGAGTTTCTCACTCTTTCTTTTGAAGTAAAGGAACTCGAACTGGAACAAAAATTGGTGCAACACATCACTCAGTTTCTATTGGAATTAGGCAAAGGCTTTGCTTATATGGGACGACAATTTCAACTTATTGTTGGTGGAAAAGAATTCAGAACAGATTTGCTTTTTTATCATACCAAATTAAAGTGTCACGTTGTAATTGAATTGAAAATAAAAGAGTTTGAACCTGAATTTTTGGGTAAACTGAATTTTTATATGACTGCTATCAATTCATTGATAAAAGCTGACGATGATAAACCCACAATTGGGATTTTACTTTGCAAAAACAAAAACGATGTTATTGTTGATTTTGCATTAAAAGACATCAACAAACCAATGGGAGTAAGTGAATTCAAATACAAAGAATTACCGGCTGAAATTAAAAGTGCTCTGCCAACATTGGAAGAATTTACCGAACAATTAAATTTTGAACTCTAAAATCAATGACACCAGCCTTTTTAAAGTCCAACGACCAAATTCGTATTGTTTCTCCTTCAGGATCTATCCATCCTGATTTTATTGATGGTGCAAAAAAAGTGTTCACCGATTGGGGATTGAAAGGTACGGAAGGAAATTTTGCCCGTTCAGAGTACGGTCGCTTTGCAGGTACGAAAGAACAACGGATTTCAGATTTACAAGCAGCTTTGGACGATAAAAACGTAAAAGCCATTCTTTGTAGCCGCGGAGGTTACGGCATTGCACAAATAATTGACAAATTAGATTTTACTCGATTTTCAGAAAATCCAAAATGGTTGATTGGGTTTAGTGATATTACTATTCTGCATAATGTTATCACCAATCTTGGCTTCGCTTCCATTCATGGAATTATGGCAAAAGATTTCACTGAGTTGCCTTCGGATTCCGAACAAATTATGCGAATGAAAGAAATTTTATTTGGAAAAATGCCCTCTTATACAATTGCCGGACAAGCTTTGAATCGGAATGGAATTGCAAATGGAAAATTAATTGGTGGAAATCTCTCGGTTTTCATGGGATTGCGTGGAAGCAGGTTCGATTTACCATATAAAAACAATATACTTTTTATTGAAGACATTGGCGAGAAGCCATATCATATCGACCGCATGATGCAAAACCTGAGAATTAGCGGAGTATTATCTCAAATTTCAGGTTTGATTGTCGGTCAATTCTCTGATTGTGACGAAGATCCGTTGATGATGCAAACTATATCCGAAATAATAGTCGATGCGGTTCAGGATTATGATTATCCGGTGTGTTTCAATTTTCCTGCTGGGCATGTGGACTACAATTTACCATTGATTTTAGGAAAAGAGGTTCATTTGGAGGTTAATGAAAACCAAGTTAACCTAAATTTTTAAATCATTTTGAAAAAAAATCGCTTTTTTCTTTAAAAGAAGGTTGAGCTATCGGTTTATTATTAAAAAAATTATATCTTTGCAAGTACAACATAATCAGCTAAATATATTTTATGCATTTTAAGAATCAGTTTGTGACATGCACATTCATACTTTTGTCTATCAGTTTTTTGGAAGCACAAAAGCTTTCGAGTACTTTTCAGACAAGTCAAAAAGCTGATTCAACGATCATAAATTATATATCCTCAAATAACCTTTCTCTCACTGATTCAATAATCAATTACGGAAAATTATTTCTGGCTACACCTTACCGTTATGGATCTTCAGGGATTTCCAGTTTCGATTGCTCAGGATTTACGTCCTACGTTTACAGAAATTTCGGATTTAATTTGCAAAGATCTTCATGCGATCAGGCACGACAATTTGAGACTATTAACCGAGAACAGCTTAAACCAGGAGATCTTGTTTTCTTTTCAGGAAGAGGAAGAGGACAACGAGTCGGTCATGTCGGTATAGTTGTAGATGCAAAAAAGGATGGGAATTTTAGTTTTATTCATGCATCTGTCCAAAGCGGTGTCACCATTTCAAATTCCGATGAAGATTATTACCGGAGACGATTTATAAAAGCCAATCGCGTAATTTACAACAATCAGCTTCTGGCAATTGCACCCACTGTAAAAGCAATCAATGAATCGGACAAAACAAATACAATTCATGTTAGCTCCAATACAAGTATAAAGCAAACAAGAAAAGTAATTCCTGCAGAATTCCATCGGGTGAAATCGGGTGAGACATTGTCGTCTATTGCTCATAAATATGATTTATCAGTTGCTGAATTAAAACATAAAAACAATATAAAAGGGAGCACAATAAATCCGAAACAACGTTTAAAAATAAAAGACGAAGAATCGATGATGGTTTTGGAACCAGTTCTACTTGCCGAAAACAAACCAGTTCAAGTTTCACCAACTTCCACGCAAACACAGATTGCTGCTGCTCCTCAGATTTCAATCTCATTGAAGCAGGATAATGTAGTTTCAAACGCATCAACCGTGAGTTCATTTATTACACATTTGGTTCAAAAAGGCGAAACTTTGTTCAGCATTTCCAATTTGTATCATACCACTATTGATCAATTGAAAAAGATCAATAATATTGACAAAAATGCAATTCTTCCCGGTCAGGATTTAAAAATAGTTCAGTCAACCGAAAGTCCGAAGGTTGCTACAAGTGCTGTTGCCGAAGTTCCGGTTCAAAAAACACTTATTCAAACTGCCAAAGTTTTTCCTACAGCATCTGTAGAAACTTCAGTAAATCAAACCAATCAGCCTAAAAAGGATGAAACAGATAAAACTGATACTTACAAAGTAAAAAAGGGAGAAAGTCTTTATACTATTGCTAACCGATTTAATATGTCTGTTGACAAATTAAAAGATATCAATAACCTGACCGACAATACTGTCCATCTTGATCAAACTCTGAAAATTACCCAAAGTTCTACAGAAAAAAAGGATATTCAACCTGTTAAACCTGTAAAGAAACAAAAAAGCATTCAGCATAAAGTAAAATCAGGTGAATCGTTTTATTCAATTGCTCACAAATACGATTGTTCCGTGAAAGAACTGAAAAATTGGAATGACAAATCGGGGAATAAAATAAAACCTGGCGACAAACTGACCATTCACACCAAAAATAGCTAATCGAAGAGACTTTGCAAAACTACCAGCGATTGCAATCCGTGAAAATCGGGAATATGCAATCGGTAGTATTCCACTAATATTTCAAGCAACTTAATTCGTTCCTGCCTTGAAAAATGAAGATTTTGCATGGAAGCATAACCGGTATTTAAAAGCAAATCAAAATTTGAAGATATTTCAGGTAACAAAAAATGTGTGTGTAAAGGCTTCTCATACTGAAAAACTCCATTCATCAAATCGAAATACCGGTAATTCGCTTGATCTTTATTCGGTTCGAAACCCAGATATCGGGTAAGTTTCATTAAAAAGACAAGGTGAAAGTTTGAGATGCCATCTTCAATATTGTCAAGTTGCTGAATTGAATTTTCCAAAAATACAAATAAATTATCATCAGGATCACTTTGGCGCAGCACACGAAATAGAGTTTCAGAAAGAAAAAGTGCAATAGAGTTTTTAACCGGATTGTATGGTATACCCACAAAAGGATAAATAATCTGTAGGTCTTTAATCGAATGCAATTCTTTTCCAGGTATATGTGTTACATTCATTTCAACCAGGCTTAGCGGTTGTAATAAAGCAGACCGTACCGACGATTTCTTTTTGTTTGCTCCGTATACCATATAGGAAGTTCTTCCGTATTGTCGGGTATAAACAGTGATAATATTTGCTTTATCACTATATTTCATGGAGTGGAGTATTATCCCTTCAGTTTTTGTTTGCATACCTTAAAATAATATATACTGCAAACTTACTCAAAAGATACGAATAAAAAGATAATCAATCTCGGCCATAATTATCAAAAAACTCATCAACTATAATCTTAAAAAATATACGAAATATACTATTTGCGTAGAAAATCGGTTATTATGGTAGATTATTTAGCTGAAAAGCAAAATAATCAATTAGTCTTAGAATTTAAACAGAAAAAAACACTATTTTTGCACAATTGTTTCGTTGCAATTTTTTACATTAAAATTATCATACTCTTATGAAATTGAAAACCATAGCTAAATTAGCATCAGTATGTGTGACTTTGACCTTAATGGGTTGTTCGAATAAAACAACCAACGAAAGTACTTCACGCCTAACAGGATGGAAATACAATGACAAAACCGCTACAGGATTTACAGTAAAAAAGAACTATATTACTGAAGTTCCGAGTGGTATGGTTGCTATTGAAGGCGGAACATTTACCATTGGTGAAAAAGGCGAATTTATAACTGCTCCACGTGATAATAAACCACGTAGAATTACTGTAAGTTCTTTTTATATGGATCAATTTGAAATCCGTAATATCGACTGGCGTGAATATACAAACTGGATGCATGTGGTTTTTGGAAAAACCGCTCCGACATTAGTTGCTAAAGCGCAACCAGATGGAAAAGTTTGGCGCGAAGAACTTGCTTATAATGAACCATATCTTCAGAATTATTTTACTCATCCAGCATTCGATCAATATCCTGTTGTTGGAATAAGTTGGGAACAAGCTATGGATTATTGTCAGTGGCGTACCGACCGTGTAAATGAATTAGCTTTAATTCAGGCCGGCATCATTTTAGCACCTGATTTTGCTAATCTCGAAAAACAAACTAATCAGGATTCAATTGCAACAAGCTTTGTCTTTAACACTCAAAAATATTTATTACAAACTGCTTATCAACCTGCAGCAGGTAAAAATCCAAAGAAAGATCTTTATGGCAAAAACCGTAAAGTGGATATGTCGGATGGAATTCTTTTCTCAGATTATCGTTTGCCTACGGAAGCGGAATGGGAATTTGCTGCTTATGCTCTTAAAGCTGAAAAAAATGGTTTAGTTCCTCAAGGAAAAATATATCCCTGGAATGGCTATCAGGTTCGAAATCCTACCAAAAGAGAATTAGGTAAAATGGAAGCTAACTTTGTAAGAGGCCGTGGTGATATGATGGGAACTTCAGGTAGTCTGAATGATAAAGCAACTATTACTGCACCGGTAGATTCTTATTACCCGAATGATTTTGGTCTTTATAATATGGCCGGTAATGTGAACGAATGGGTTTTGGATGTTTATCGTTCAACTTCTTATGAAAACATTGCTGAGTATAACTCATTCAGAGGAAACGTTTATAAAACACCAAAAGTGGTCAGTGTTGATGCCATTGGCAATAAAGTGTATGCAATTGATTCACTTGGTCGAGTTGATACCGAAGTTATAAAAGGAGATGATGTACGTAATTTTAAGGATGGCGATCCAATGTCACAACTCAATTTCGTTTTAGGCGACTCTGTGGGCTATTCGAATGTTTTAACTGATAAAACTATTGATCCAACCGATATATTACGTCCGAAAGTAACAGACAAAACACGGGTTTATAAAGGTGGTTCATGGAAAGACCGTATTTACTGGTTAAATCCTTCAACCCGTCGTTTTCTCGATCAGGATAAATCAAGTAATGATATTGGTTTCCGTTGTGCAATGAGCATGATTGGAAGCATTGATCAATCCAAAAAATAACACATTAAAGAACCGTATTTAAAGCATCTGTTTTCAAAAACAGGTGCTTTTGTTTTAATTATCAATTAATTTCTCATTGAAAATTTGTACTTTTGCAGTCACAAAAAAAAGTATAAAAAAGAATTTCTATAATTTAGTACATTATGAACAGAACAGTTATTGTCGATGCCTTGAAACGAAAGGATTTTGGTGCCGAAGTGAATATTAAAGGTTGGGTAAGAACCCGTCGTGGAAATAAAAATGTAAGTTTTATTGCTTTAAATGATGGCTCGACAATAAATAATATACAGGTAGTAGCCGAAAATTCAACATTCGGAGATGAGTTTTTAAAACCCATTACAACCGGCGCTTGCATTAGTGTCACAGGTAAACTCGTTGAATCGCTCGGACAGGGACAAACAGTCGAAATTCAGGCGGAAAAGATTGAAATTTACGGTATTGCCGATCCTGAAACTTATCCTTTACAAAAAAAGGGTCATACTATGGAGTTTCTGCGTGAGATTGCTCATTTGCGTCCCCGCACAAATACGTTTGGAGCGGTTTTTCGCATTCGTCATAACATGGCAATGGCTGTTCATACGTTTTTTCACGAACGCGGCTTTTTTTATTTTAATACTCCTATTATCACCGCTTCGGATTGTGAAGGTGCCGGACAAATGTTTCAGGTTACAACACTCAATCTGTATGATCTAAAAAAAGATGCAGACGGAAAAATTGATTATAGCAACGACTTTTTTGGTAAACAAGCCAGTCTGACTGTTTCAGGTCAACTTGAAGGCGAACTTGCCGCCATGTCGATGGGTGCCATTTATACATTCGGGCCGACTTTTCGTGCCGAGAATTCAAACACACCACGACATTTGTCGGAATTTTGGATGATTGAACCTGAAGTTGCTTTCAACGAGATAGAAGAAAATATGCAACTGGCACAAGATTTTATTCAATATTGTGTAAAATGGGCCTTGGATAATTGCCAGGACGATTTGAACTTCCTTTCCAATATGTACGACAAAGAACTTATCGAACGACTGAATTTTGTTGTAAATAATGATTTTGTACGTTTGTCCTATACCGAAGGAATAAAAATTTTGGAAGCAGCCATTGCAAAAGGACAAAAATTCGAATTTCCTGTGGGTTGGGGAACCGATTTACAGTCGGAACACGAAAGATATTTGGTAGAACAGCATTTCAAAAAACCAGTTATCCTGACTGATTATCCAAAAGAAATCAAATCATTCTATATGAAACAAAACGATGATGGAAAAACTGTTCGTGCCATGGATGTATTGTTTCCAAAAATCGGAGAAATTATCGGCGGTTCGCAACGTGAAGAAAATTATGAAAAATTGAAATCACGTGCAGACGAAATGGGTGTTCCGACTAAGGATATTTGGTGGTATTTGGAAACACGTAAATTTGGTACGGCACCTCACGCCGGATTCGGTTTAGGTTTCGAACGTTTGTTGTTGTTTGTGACCGGTATGACAAATATACGCGATGTGATTCCTTTTCCACGTACCCCGAACAATGCAGATTTTTGAGTTGTTATGTGTATCGACTTTTTTAATATTTATATTAAAAAGATATCACTAATCGTTATAAACAATTGAAGATTAGTTAATACTTTTGTAAAGAAGAATACTATTGATTACATTAGCGAAATATTTGAAGACTACTAAATTACACTATTAAATATCATGGACAAAGCAAAAACAACCGAATTAGATAATGTGGTTGTACGTTTCTCGGGTGACTCAGGCGATGGAATGCAGCTCACCGGAACTTTATTTTCCAATCTGTCGGCAATTTTAGGAAATGAGATTTCCACTTTCCCTGATTATCCTTCCGAAATTCGAGCACCACAGGGAACTCTGGGTGGAGTTTCCGGATTTCAGGTTCATCTCGGTTCAAGTAAAATATATACTCCCGGTGATGATGCTGATGTATTGGTAGTAATGAATCCAGCCGCACTGAAAGTGAATTCAAATGCCGTAAAAAAAGGTGGAGTTATTATTTTTGATTCGGATTTATTCATTAAATCAGGTTTTGATAAAGCTGGTTTTAAAACTGAAAATCCCTTCGAAGAACTTGGAATTTCAGATACAATTCAATTGATTCCGGCTCCGCTTTCCACCATGACGCAAGAAAGTCTGAAGGATTTCGGATTTGACAACAAAACTGTTTTGCGAAGCAAAAATATGTTTTCACTTGGATTGGTTTGCTGGTTGTTTAATCGCCCAATTGATCAGGCCATTCATTTTCTTGAAAATAAATTCGGAAAAAAACCTGATATTTTGCATGCTAATGTAAAAGTGCTGACAGATGGTTTTAATTTCGGTAACAATTTACATTTAGCTATTTCAACTTATCGTGTGGAAAAATCGCACGAAACTCCAAAAGGAAAATATACAAGTATAAACGGCAATAAAGCTGCTGCGTGGGGATTAATTGCTGCTTCAAAAAAAGCGGGTCTGGAATTATTTCTTGGTAGTTATCCGATTACGCCTGCAACCGACATCATGCATGAATTGGCCGCCCGAAAAGATATGGGAGTGAAAGTTGTTCAGGCCGAAGATGAAATTGCCGGAATTACAGCAGCTTTAGGAGCATCCTTTGCTGGTCGTTTGGCAGCAACAAGTACTTCAGGTCCCGGACTTGCACTTAAAGCAGAGGCTATCGGACTGGCAGTTATGGCTGAATTACCTTTGGTTGTTATTGATGTTATGCGAGGTGGACCTTCAACCGGAATGCCAACGAAAACTGAGCAAACGGATTTGTTACAAGCTCTTTATGGTCGTAACGGGGAAAGTCCTGCCGTGGTTATTGCAGCCGGAACTCCTGCCGATTGTTTTCATTATGCATTTATGGCAAGTAAAATTGCGCTTGAACATATGACTCCGGTTATTCTGCTGACTGATGCGTTTATCGGGAACGGAACATCACTGTGGAAATTACCGACTTTTGCCGAATTACCTGACATTCATCCAAATTTTGTAGATACGAAAATGGAAAACTTCAGCGTTGCATCACGTAATGAAAAAACAAAAGTACGTTACTGGAGTATCCCTGGCATGGAAGGTTTTGGACACAGGATTGG
>JBBRTR010000016.1:0-31337 GCA_038244215.1 Bacteroidales bacterium | reverse complement strand
TTTTCAGCAACATGTCAATAAACTGTTCCAACGATTTACTTACTTTTCCGCCGGAAGCTGCCAGAATGAATTTCTTTTTTTCTGATTTTGCTAAAACCGGATTTTCAAGAACCGAACGGAATTCTTTCAACTGTACAAATACATTACGCAGTGATTTTGCTTCTTCGTAAACCCTGTCACGTAAATTTCCATCATTTGCAAAAGCAAACAAAGCCGTGGCGTAACGTGCAGCAATTAATCCCGAATTCATATAAATTACGATTTTGAAATGTTGATTTCGTCAATCAGACGATTAACCATATTCATTTGTTCTTCTTTTTTGCCCAACTTTTCACGAAGCACTTTTTCGGCAATATCCACAGAAAGTTCAGCCACTTGACGACGAATGTCGCGGATAGCTTCATCTTTTTCTGATAGAATTTGCTTGCGTGCATCTTCAATCACTTTCTGAGCTTCAACTCCGGCTTTATCTTTCGCTTCTTTTATCAGCAAATCACGGGTTTGAGCGGCTTCACTCATAATGCGAACCTGTTCTTTTCGGGCTTCGTTCATGATGGTTTCACTTTCGGCCTTGATGTTTTTAAGGTCGTCATGCGCTTTCTGAGCAACCAGCAACGAATCGTCAATGAATTGTTTACGTTCTTCCACCATTTTTACAATAACTGGAAAACCATATTTAGTAAGTATGAAAACTACTATTCCGAATGACACAAGCATCCAAAATAATAAACCTGATTCGGGCAATAATAATGACATAATTCTATTAATTTACAATTTATCAATTTACAATTTACAATTGGGAATACCGAGATTAACGGTTTCTTATCCAGCAAATTGTATATTTTAAAGCGATATTATAAGCATATTCAGACAAAAGTCTTTAACCTTAGACTTTTGTCTCCTTAATTACAATATAAATCCGCAAACTACAATAGCAAACAACGCAACGGCATCAACCAAAGCGGCAGCAATAATCATATTCATACGAATATCTGAACTTGCTTCCGGCTGACGGGCAATGCCTTCCATGGCAGATCCACCAATTCGTCCGATTCCCATACCTGCACCAATAGCAGCAAGACCTGCACCGATTCCGGCACCTAATTTAGCTAAACCTACACCGGTTCCGGCTGCAGCAGCTGCTTGTAATAAAATTGATAGTAACATAATTCTTTTTGTTTATAGGGTTATTTATTTCTTAAAATTTATTTTAGATTATTTATGATGATGCGGTTCAACACGTGCCAGCCCGATAAATACAGCTGAAAGCATGGTGAAAATATAAGCCTGAATATAGGCAACTAGTATTTCTACGAATGCAATAAAAATATTGAAAATTACCGAAACAACAGTCATACTTCCGTTCATAACTGGTCCCATACTAACGGTCACAAAAACAAGACAAGTCAGCCCCAACACGATAGAGTGACCGGCGAGCATGTTGGCAAACAAACGAATCATTAATGCGAAGATTTTTGAAAAAACGCCAACCAACTCAATAACAGGCATCAACGGAATCGGGACTTTAAGCCAGAGTGGCACGTCCGGCCACAATATTTCACGCCAATATTCTTTTGAACCCCCAATATTTACAATTAAAAGTGTGATAATCGCCAATACAAAAGTAACCGCAATATTCCCAGTCACATTTGCACCTCCCGGAAAAATCGGAATTAAACCCAACATATTATTAATGAAAACAAAAAAGAACAGCGTGAGTAAATAGGGTGCGTATTTTTTGTATTGTTTTCCAACACAAGGCTTTATCACTTCGTCGTTTATATTCATGATAAACATTTCCATCAATCCTACAAAACCACTTTTCGATTCGTAAACTCCTTTTTTGTACGAACGAGCAACAGACATCACTATGACAATCAGCAGAATGCAGCTAATAATTATGGATAGTGCAACTTTTGTTATGGAAAGATCCAACGGACGTATTTCTTCTCCGGCTTTCCCTTTCTCAATAATTTTTCCTTTATATTTCCCTTCAGCAGCCACAAACAAACCAAATGGTTGACCGTGATGCAATTCCGATGAAAGAAAAACATGCCAACCAGTATTTGAACTGTAAATAATTACGGGTAACGGAATGGAAATCTCATTTTTGCCAATGGCTGTAATGTGCCATTCATACGAATCCGAAATGTGTTCGAGAATAAATTCCCGTACATCCAGCTTTTTATGGCTTTCAGCCGGACTTGCATTTTCAGCAGCCGAAGCATAAAATCCGGATAAAAGCACCAACAGAAATATACTTATTATTTTTTGTAAGCTATTCATTTACAAATTCTTCTTTAATGATTTTTCTCTTTGGTAAAAGGAATACGTCTCCACTCCCAAATAAATAAAATAAAACAAAGCAAATACGAATGCAAACTGACGAAAAAGTTCTTTTCCATTCAAAAAGTAATAAATACCCAATAAAATAAAACTCAAAACAAACTTCAAAAGTCGCATCAACAAGAAAATATTTACCGGTTTACGTGGATTTTCATTATTAATCCGTCCAAGAATCTGAATATTGATAAAACCGAATATCAGAAAAAATGAAGGTATAATAAAATACCAATTAAAGTCAAAATCGGGGGAAAAATGTTTTAAAATAAACCAACCTGCCCAGCCGCAAACCAGCAAAACCGATACAAGCAGTAATCTTAATTGACTTTTCAACTTTTCCATTTTCAGACTTATAATGTTTCCAAACAAACTGAAATTACATTTTTATTCACTTCCATAAAACCGCCCTGAATCTCCAATTCGGTTTCTTTTCCTTCCGAAGTAAAGTTTAATTTACCAATTGTCAGAATTGAAATCAACGGCGCATGATTTTCCCACACGGTAAATGAACCTAAACTTCCCGGCAAAGTCACCGTAGTCACTTCACCTGAAAAGTAGATTTTTTCGGGAGTTATAATTTCTAATTTCATTGCTGTTTAATCTTTTACGAAACCAATTCGATTAGGTTTATCCAATTCTTTTTTCTTATTTGCCATTTCAGCTAACGCAATATAAATATCATCAAACTCCCTTCGGCAATCTTCACTTAAATCATTCATTGAAGCCAGCGTTTCTTCGCCCGACTGTTCTAATTGTTTCAGTCTTTGTCGCAATTCTTCAATACTCAGGATAATCTCTCTGTTTTGCAACAAAAACTGTCTCATTTGTACAAAAGCTCGCATAATAGAGATATTGACTTCAATTGCTGTATCTGAACGTAAAATGCCTGATAACATAGCCACGCCTTGTTCTGTAAATGCCATTGGAAGTGTCACTCCAAAGTTATATTCAGGGGGTATCACAGTTTGTGATACCCCTATGAATAGCAATGAATTAGCTTCAATTCTAGTCAAAATGAACATGAAATCAGTTGGAAAACGTTTTATATTTCGCTTCACAGCTTGTTTCAAAGTTCTTGTTTCAATACTATATAATATTGCCAAATCAAAATCCAGCATCACACGAACTCCTCTGATTTCGTAGATTTTATCTTTTATAACTTCAATGTCAGCCATAAGCTTTCTAATAAGTTATTTTTTACCTCTTCGACTGTTCAATCAGTTTATTTCCTTTTGCAATGGCATCATCTATAGTTCCAACGCTCAAAAAAGCCATTTCAGGAAGATAATCCACTTCTCCATTTAAAATCATTTTGAAACCGCGAATTGTTTCTTCGATGGGAACCATAACACCCGGAAGTCCTGTAAACTGAGCCGCCATAGCAAATGGTTGTGAAAGAAAACGTTGTACTTTTCGGGCGCGGTTTACTGTCAAACGATCTTCGTCCGACAATTCTTCCATTCCTAAAATGGAGATAATATCTTGTAATTCTTTATTTCGTTGAAGAATTTGTTTCACACGTTGAGCTGTTTCGTAATGTTCTTCGCCAACCACTTTTACATTCAGAATTCTAGAAGTTGATTCCAGAGGATCAACAGCCGGAAAAATTCCTAATTCGGTAATTTTACGACTTAAAACTGTAGTTGCATCCAAGTGCGAGAATGTTGTTGCCGGAGCCGGATCGGTCAAGTCATCAGCCGGCACATAAACAGCCTGAACTGAAGTAATAGAACCGAATTTCGTTGAAGTAATACGTTCTTGCATACGTCCCATTTCGGTTGCCAAAGTTGGTTGATAACCCACAGCTGAAGGCATACGACCTAACAAAGCTGAAACTTCAGAACCTGCTTGCGTGAAACGGAAAATATTATCGATAAAAAATAAAATATCTTTACCACCTTCTCCCCCACCATCGCGGAACGATTCGGCAACGGTTAAACCGGATAAAGCAACCGAAGAACGTGCTCCGGGTGGTTCATTCATTTGTCCGAAAACTAAAGTTGCCTGCGATTTTCCAACTTCATCATAATCCACTTTCGATAAATCCCAGTCGCCAGCGTCCATCCCTTTTTTGAATTCTTCTCCGTAACGAATTACGTCTGATTCTATCATTTCGCGCAACAAATCGTTACCTTCACGGGTACGTTCACCAACTCCGGCAAAAACCGAAAATCCGTTATGTCCTTTGGCAATATTGTTGATCAATTCCATAATCAAAACGGTTTTTCCAACACCGGCACCGCCGAAAAGTCCGATTTTTCCACCTTTTACATAAGGCTCAAGCAAATCGATTACTTTAATACCTGTAGTCAGAATTTCTTCACTCGTTGTCAGGTCTTCAAATTTGGGTGGTTCGCGATGAATCGGAGATGAACCTTTTTTATCGAGCGGTTTCATTCCATCAATAGAATCACCGATAACATTCATCAAACGGCCTTTAATCTGATCACCCACCGGCATTGAAATTGGCTTTCCTAATGTTTTTGCTTTCAATCCGCGAGAAAGACCATCAGTTGAATCCATGGCAACTGTGCGAACAGTATTTTCACCAATATGTTGTTGAATCTCAACAATTAATTCTTTTCCATTTCCGCGATCAATGCTTAATGCATCATAAATTGCAGGTAATTTGAATTCTTCGTTATCTTTTAAATCAAAGAAAACATCGACAACAGGTCCGATAATTTGAGAAATATGTCCAACTAGTTCTGACATAGATATTTTGTGTTTATTAATTTATTTTTTTAGCGTTCAAAATTAAAAAAAAATGTCATTTGAAAAAAGTCACTTAGACATTTATAACATTTCCCCGTATCTTTTTCTGAGACTTATTGCATAAAGAAGAAGTGTTCTATTCCCATATATGCAAATGAACCAGCTACATAGCCAATAATTGCCAACCAACTTATTTTTTTTATATACCAAAAGAAATCTATTTTCTCCATACCCATTGCAGCAACACCAGCTGCTGAGCCGATAATCAAAATACTTCCACCTGTTCCGGCACAGAAAGCTAAAAATTCCCACAGATAATCATCCATTGGGTATTGTGTTATACTGTACATTCCTTGTGTAGCAGCCACAATCGGCACATTATCAACTACCGAAGAAACAGCACCAATTGACATTACGATTGCGCTTTGATTGCCAATGGTCTGAGCCAGCCATTGCGCAGCAACTTCGAGAATATGAGCAGATTCCAACGCAGCAATAGCCATTAAAATTCCAAGAAAAAATAAAATACTAGGCAAATCAATTCTGGTTAAAGCATGAACCAATGTTAGTCTTTCTTTCTCTTCATGTTGATTTTTACGATGCATTATTTCAGTAACAATCCACAATACACCTAACCCAAAGAGCATTCCTACAAATGGTGGTAAGTGGGTATAGGTTTTAAAAACAGGAACAAACATCAATGCAGCAATTCCTAAAGAAAGTACAGTTTTTTGCTGATTTCGAGATAGTAAACCCTCCCTGGATGTTTTATTTATTACAACCCGCTGTACGTTTCCTCTCAGTTGAAACGAAATAACAGCCAGTGGAATAACTAATGAAATAACACTTGGAATAAAGAGTTTCAGAATTATATTCAAAGCTGAAATCTGACCTCCAATCCATAACATAGTTGTAGTGACGTCTCCAATCGGTGACCATGCACCTCCGGCATTGGCAGCAATTACGATAATCCCAACAAAAAATAATCGATCGTCATGATTTTTAACTAATTTACGAAGTAGAGAAACCATGACAATGGTAGTCGTCAGGTTATCTAAGACCGCAGAAAGGAAGAAAGCGATAAAACTAACGATCCAAATGAGTTTTCGTTTGTTGGTTTCTTTTATATAATCTGTAATAATTTCAAAACCTTCATGCGCATCAATTAACTCAATAATTGCCATTGCACCCATTAAGAAAAACAGGATACTGGATATTTCGCCCAAGTGTTCAATCAAACTCGAGTTGACCTTTCCTATATCCGTTGAAAATAAAATAAACGCCACCCAACTTAGCACACCGGTTAAAAGTGAAATTGCTGTTTTATTAATTTTAATATTATGTTCAAATGCTATTCCGGCATAACCGATGACAAAAATAACCAGAAGTATTGTAATCATTTAATAATCATATAAATGGTTTAAAATAATAATCTAATCCAATTTTAAAACAGCTAGAAAGGCTTTCTGTGGAACTTCAACATTACCAATTTGTTTCATTTTTTTCTTGCCTTTTTTCTGTTTTTCAAGCAATTTGCGTTTACGACTGATATCTCCGCCATAACACTTGGCAGTCACATCTTTACGTACTGCCTTAATCGTTTCACGTGAGATAATTTTAGCTCCAATGGCACCTTGAATTGCAATATCAAATTGCTGACGTGGTATCAGCTCTTTTAGTTTTTCGCACATGCGACGACCGAGAGTAACAGCATTATCAATGTGAATCAAACATGAAAGTGCATCAACTGGTTCACTGTTTAACAAAATATCTAATTTTACCAACTTTGAAGGACGAAATCCGTTCATGTGATAGTCGAAAGAAGCGTACCCTTTGGAAATACTTTTCAGTTTGTCGTAAAAATCGAACACTATTTCGCCCAACGGCATATCGTAAATCAACTCCATACGGTTGCCCGATATGTAATTTTGTTTCACTAGTTCACCTCGTTTCCCCAGACAGAGCGTCATTATTGAACCGATATAATCCGTTCTGGTAATAATTGAAGCTCGTATATAAGGTTCTTCAATGCGGTCAATCGACACAATATCAGGCAAACCGGATGGATTATGAACTTCGAGTAATTCGCCTTTTGTTGTGTACACTTTGTAGGATACGTTAGGCACGGTTGTAATCACGTTCATGTCAAACTCGCGTTCGAGACGTTCTTGAATGATTTCCATGTGAAGCATTCCGAGGAAACCGCAACGGAAACCAAAACCCAGTGCCACGGACGATTCCGCTTCAAAAGTCAAGGAAGCATCATTAAGCTGTAATTTTTCCATTGAAGATCGCAATTCTTCAAATTCTTCATTATCAATTGGATAAACTCCTGCAAAAACCATTGGTTTCACTTCCTGAAAACCTTCAATTGATTTCGGACAAGGGCGTTTTACATGTGTTATGGTATCGCCAACTTTTACTTCTTTCGAAGCTTTAATTCCTGAAATAATATACCCCACATTTCCGGCACTCAATGATTGAGTCGGTGACATATCGAGTTTTAGTATGCCGATTTCGTCAGCAAAATATTCTTTTTGGGTATTGACAAACTTGACGAAATCGCCCTTTTTTATCGTACCATTTACAATTTTAAAATAGGCGATAATTCCTCTGAATGAGTTGAAAACCGAATCAAAAATCAAACATTGAAGTGGTGCTTCGGGGTCACCTTTTGGAGCAGGTACACGAGTCACAATAGCTTCAAGCAATTCATTCACGCCCATACCGGTCTTTCCACTGACACGCATAATATCTTCACGTTTGCAGCCAAGCAGTTCCACAATCTGATCTTCAACTTCTTCAGGCATGGCATTATCCATGTCCATTTTGTTCATTATCGGAATAATTTCCAGATCATGTTCAATGGCCATGTATAAGTTTGAAATAGTCTGAGCTTGAATGCCTTGTGTGGCATCAACAATAAGCAAAGCACCTTCGCAAGCAGCAATAGAACGTGATACTTCGTATGAAAAATCAACGTGTCCCGGAGTGTCAATTAAGTTGAAAATATAATCTTGTCCATCCAACCGATAATTCATTTGGATAGCATGACTTTTGATCGTAATGCCACGTTCTCGCTCCAGATCCATATTATCAAGCACCTGCGCTTGCATTTCTTTCCCTGAAACAGTATTGGTATATTCTAATAATCGGTCGGCTAAAGTACTTTTCCCGTGGTCAATGTGAGCTATGATACAGAAATTGCGGATATTATTCATTCGTAATTTTCTTCAATTTTTTATTTGGTTTGCAAAAGTACAAAAAAAAGCTGAATTAATTTGATTTCGTTCCACACAAAAAAAGTGTTCAATCGAGTAGGAAGTGAGCGATTAGTTCGCTCACTTCCTACTCGTTTATGACATAATTTAAAATTTTATAATTCAGATTTACGTACAGAAAAATCTCTTCGTTTATAAAAATGATGCAATATAAAAATTCAATTATTAGTTACTATATGTAAGTTGATGGATTAAAACGTAGTCAAATTGATAAAAAAATTGCGTAATAACCGTGTTTTTGAATCAAAAGTGTACAAAGACGCATAATTTGAGCTTGCTGAAACTGTTAAATGTGTACTTCCTTTATAAATAATTTGCTTTGTAATACGGTCTTTATGTATCTTGACAAAAATTAAATAATTAAGTAATATTGTATTATTGCGAAATCCAAACATCAGATAATAAGATACATATATATGAATTAATTTATGTTAATCTAATTTTTTACCGTGTTATTAAACTACTCTAAAGATGTTTGCCTACAATACGACACAAATATTCTGCATATATTTTCTATTTATCATCAAAAACACTTGTTTTTTAATTTTTATTACTTTATTTTTGCCTGCTGAATTAATGAATTTTCTAGAAGTAACGCAATTTAAAGAAGATTAATAAACAAAATGTTAAATTTATGAGAAAACTAACGTTCTTATTGGCCTGCCTGTTTTTGGTTGGCGTAGGTTTGGTTAATGCTCAATCTAAATCCATTTCGGGAAAAGTAGTTTCCGCGGATGATGGGCAACCAATTATTGGTGCAACTGTTTTGGTAAAGGGTACAACTGATGGTACAATTACCGACACGGATGGCAGTTTTAAATTAAAAGTACCGGGAAGTACTAAAGTTCTGGTCATTTCGTATGTGGGTATGAAAACCCAGGAAGTTCCGGCTCAAAACTATTTGTCAATTAAAATGGAGTCTGACTCGAGATTAATTGATGAAGTAGTGGTAACTGCATTAGGTATTAAGAGATCTGAAAAGAGCTTAGGATACTCCGCTTCTACGGTTAAAGCAGATGAATTAACCCGAACAACTCCATTAACAGTTACTTCAGGTTTAACAGGAAAAGTTGCCGGCCTTAACATTTCAAGTTCAGGTGGTACAGGTTCTTCTGAAAAAGTTGTTATTCGTGCTATGGCATCGTTTAATAATAATCAACCTTTATATGTAGTTGATGGAATCACAATCCAAAACTCATTTATGGGAGTTGCTGCAACTAATCAGTCTGTTGACTTTGGAAATCAGGCCGGAGATATTAATCCAGATGATGTTGAATCAGTAACAGTTCTTAAAGGGGCTTCTGCAACAGCACTTTACGGATCGCGTGCAGCCAATGGCGTAATTTTGATTACTACAAAGAGAGGAACTACTGATTCGAAAATCAGAGTTGCATATACCGGTACAGTTTCTGTGTCGAATGTTTTACGTGTTCCTCAATTTCAGAATATGTTTGGACAAGGTTGGCCTTTACTTAATAATGCTGGAACTCCTGAACCAGGTTTAGGAGAGAATGGATCTTGGGGACCGGCTTTGGATGGTCAAATGCGTACATGGGGTGCTACTCTTAATAGTCAGGGCATTTATTCCCCAACAGGTGTACAAAGGGTTGCTCCATTTTCATTTGTAAAAAACAATATACAAGATTTTTATGAAAGCGGACTTGAATATGTCAATAATGTCAGTGTTTCTGCCGGAAATCAAAATACTTCGTTCGTTTTTTCTTTCAACAATGTAAGCTCTAACGGTGTTTTACCTTCTGATGTTGATAGATACGGACGTAATACTTTTTCTGTTCGTGGGGATGCTAATTATAACAAGTTCCATGCAAGCATAGATATTAACTATGTAAGAAAAGATATTAATAATGTCAGAGCTGGACAAGGTGGAGCAACTGGTGCAACTACTTTTCAGGACTTAGTACAAACTCCTGTCAATATTAATTTTCAGGATTTAAAAGACATTAATAATCCATATAATAATGTTGATAATTACTATACAGGTTATGCCCAAAATCCATACTGGATTCTTGCCAATAACCAGAGTGTATATCAAGATGATCGTGCTTATGGTAAAGTTGAGTTGTCATATGACATCACCAAAGGTTTGAAAGCTATGGGTCGACTTACAGCTGATTTCACAAATTCACGCCAGAAGGGTTGGGCTGCACAGCTTTCACAATCACCAGGCGGTTGGGCTTTGAATTTCGGTTCTAAAGCAATTCCTGGAAATTACGATGAATATACTCAAAGTTTAGGACAGTTAGATGCTACAACAATGCTTTCTGCCGATTATACTTTAGGTGATGATTTCCGTCTAACGGCTAATGCAGGTTGGAATTTGAACCAACGTTCAAGCTCATCTATTGATTCATATCAGGGATCTTTGGATGTACCGCTCTGGTATAATCTGATTAATGGAACAGCTTTGCCAACTCCACTGACCTCAGTAACTCTGAGACGATTGATAGGTGCTTTTGGTCAGGCTGACCTTTCGTATAAAGATTGGGCTTTCTTGGGAATTTCAGCCCGAAATGACTGGTCTTCAACTTTACCGATTGGGAAAAACAGTTATTTTTATGGGGGCGTAAATGCTACTGTAGTTTTAACAGATGCGATCAAAGAAATGAAAAGTGACGTATTAAGCTTCTTGAAATTAAGAGGAAGTTTGGGTCAGACAGGGAATGATGCTCCGGTTTATGATACTTATAATAAGTTTTTGCCAACGCAAATTGCTTTAGGTTTTGGTAATTTGTATATGCCCTTAAATGGAGTTTCCGGATTAACGGAATCTAATGTTCTTGCAAGTCAAAATTTAAAACCAGAAATTACAACTGAAATAGAAGTTGGTATGGATTTGAAAATGTTCAAGAATCGTTTGGGTTTAGATTTAGCATTATATAATCGTGATACAAAAAATCAAATCATAAATGCTGGTATTTCTCCAGAATCGGGCTATACATCTAAAGTAAGAAATGTGGGTTGGATAAATAATAAAGGTATTGAAGTTCATTTATTTGGAACTCCGATTCAGACAAAAAACTTTGAATGGGAAATTGGAGTAACTTATGCTAAAAACTGGAGTCTAGTTAAAGAGTTATGGGATAATGTACAAAACTATTTATGGACAAGTGCTTACGACGTCACTTATATGATGATAAAAGGACAAGAAGTAGGAGTATTTCAAGTTCCAAAAATTAAAACTGTGGCAGATGCGACCTCCCCGTATTTTGGGAAAACAATTGTAAGTACAGCCGGACTTCCTCAGATAATAGCAAATGAATATACTACCATCGGATCTTCAAATCCCGATTTTACAATGGGTCTACAAACCTCTTTCAGATATAAATCATTTACACTGAATGCAGTGCTTGATTATCGCCAGGGTGGTTATTTCTATAGCAATACGGCTCGTATGCTCGATTGGAACGGTAATGGTACAAACACTATGTTCAATGCACGTCAACCATTCTTGGTTCCAAATTCGGTGAGAGAATTATCTACAGGAGTTTATGCTGAAAATAATATACCTTTAATGACAACCGGAGGGGTGTTAAACTACTGGAATTATTCATCAAGTAATAAAGGACTTGAAGGTAATTCAGTATTACCAAGGACTTATTTAAAGCTGAGAGAAATTTCATTAAGCTACTCACTACCTGTAGAATTAGTGAGAAGAACACCGCTGACAGATATTCAGATTAGTATTATTGGAAGAAACTTATTTATGTGGACCGATGCGAAAAATAATTTTGTTGACCCAGACGTAAGTAATTATGGAAATGACATAACCTCTAATTTTGGTGAGTTTTCTTCTGCTCCTTCCGTACGAAATATTGGAGCTTCAATCAAACTTAATTTTTAATAAATCAAAGATAGATTATCAAATTTAGTTTTAAACAATGGTAACTATTTCAAAAATTAATATATTCCATATGAAAAAAATAAAAAATTATTCCTTGGGACTATTTTTGGTCGCTGTACTATTTACAGCTTGTACCAATTATTTGGATGTCAACAGAGATCCAAGCTATCCCGCAGCGGCAAGTACATCTTTATTATTTACTTCCGGAACAACATGGTCGGCTTCTATATTAGGTGGCGATGTGCAATTAACCACTGCTCTTTGGGCGCAACAATATTCTCAAAACAATACATCTCAACAATATACTACAATTGATCAGTATAATCTGGCAAACAACAGCACTTACTTTACTCGTTATTGGTCATCTGTTTATGCCGGTGCATTACCTGATTTGAAACGTACAATTTCTCAGGCAGAAACTGAAAGTGCTTGGAATTATTGGCTGGCTGCAAAAGTAATGACAGCTTTCAATTACAACATGGTAGTAAGTTTGTTTGAGAAAGTACCATTTACAGATGCAATAGCAGGAGATGCAAATCTTACTCCTGTATTTGACGAAAGTAAAGCAGTAGATGCTGGTATTATCTCTATTTTGGATGCTGCTATCGCTAAGAAAGCAGATGCAGCAGCAGTTGCAACAAGTATGGGTGGCAAAGACATGTTATTTGGTGGAGATATTGCCAAATGGGTTAAATTTGCAAAAACATTGAAATTGAAAGTGTTAATGCGCGATTTTACTACAAACCAAGCTGCTATTCAAGCATTGCTTACTGAAGGGGATTTACTTGCAACTGATGCAAAATTAACTCAGTTTACGGATGCCGAAAATAAATCAAATCCTTTGTTTGAAAACGACAGACGTAAGTTGAATACAACAACGAATATACGTGTAAGTGCAACTTTGGTTGCTTTCTTGCAAGCCAACATTGATCCACGTATTGCTACGTTTTGCGAACCTGCTACAAAGTATATTAAACCGGGTGTAACTGCTGCAAAGGATTCATTGAAACCAGTACCTTTCACTCCATATTACAGAGGTTTAGATCAGGGAACTTACGGCGACAGTAGGTTCAGTTCGAATGTATTTCCACCAGAATGTCATTCAAGAGCCCTTTTGGCAGCAACTGATGCGGTATATTTCATTTCTGCAACCGACAGCTATTTTATGCAAGCTGAAGCTTGGGCAAGAATTGGTAATGTTGTTAATGCCAAAACTGCTTATGATACAGCTGTAAAAGCTGCATTTACACGTTGGGGATTTAATGGCTCACCATTTATTGCCGTAGGGGGTGCTTATGAATTTAAATCAGCTACTACTGATGCCATGCTTACAAGCATATTAACCCAAAAATGGGTTTCTTCAACACGTACTGATGCATGGACTGCTTTCTTTGATATTTGCAGAACAGGTATTCCTGCTTTGGGAACTCAAACCGTAACTGATTTAACGAGAATTTCTCTATATAATGCAAGTTATGTTGTTGGGACTTTGACACCTTCAGTTGGATCTGTATTATTGCCAGGACAATTTCCACATCGGTATTTATATCCAAAAACATCTTCTGACTACAATCCAAATACACCAACTGTAGTTCCGTTGTATACTAAAATGTGGTGGCACAAATAAAAGAATTAATAACTACAAAGTGTAAAATTCAGATTTACTAGAATTTATCTAATTAAATTTTTAAAATTAACTTTACATGATAAAAAATAAAAAAAATATGAGAACAATATTAAATTCATTAATTCTATTTTGTGTTTTCGCGGTTTCTTTTACAAGCTGCGAAACCTATACTGACCCGAAAGTAGAATATTCTCCCATCTATCCTTTGTCTGGAGAATGGAGAGTACGCATTACGAATCTTAGTACAAATGTAGTTTTAGGAACTACTGCAGCACTAACAACTCCTACTATGTACACTTTAGGAACCTATAATACTTCAAGTAATACTGCAGATTCATTGTGGTTTAGAATATCATCAACTATGCCATTTAGTGGATTAGCATCTAGTACAAAGAACACTACAATAAAATCTAAGATTAATTGTGACGTTAAGAATCTTACTTTCTCCACGATCGGAATTGTAAAGAACATAAATGTGACAACTAATGCAGTAATTGATTCTGTAAGTATTACTGAGGCTCAAATAACATTAAATTCTGTAGCTATGCCATCTGGGGTTAATGCTGATAGAATTAAATTTAAAATAACAAAAACAAGATCTGCCGGTGTAACTTACCTTGTTGAGGGTTACCGTCGTACTCGTTGGGCTGAAGATGAAAGTTTTATAGCTTTCCAATAAAACCTTTTAAATACGTTAAGTGAGGCTGTCAGGATTTATATCTGACAGCCTCACTTTTTTCGTATAGACTAAGTAAGTACTTAAAAAACATTGTTCAAGGCGGAATATAAATAGCGAATAATTTTTGCAATAGTATTCCGACAAAGATTTTTATTAGGGCAGTATTTACAATTTATTTTATAAGGAGCGACGATTTAAAGATTCTGTTTTTGCTTACTATTTGTAAGTCGATGGATTAAAATGCACACAAATTGCTGAAAAATACAAGTAATATCCGTGTTTTTGATTAATAAGTGAATGAAAACACATAATTTATAACTAGTTTGGATGTTAAATAATAGCACCAATACTAGATAATTTATCTTGTTGTATGGTCTCTATTTATATTGTCAAAAAATTACATTAGAATGAATTATGTTAAATTAATAATTCTAAATATCACAAAATAAGGGAAATATGAATAAATCAAATTATGTAAATTGTAAAATCTTTCTACATTTTAAACTTCAAAAAAGATGTTTGCCTACAATATGACACAAAAATTCTGCATTTATTTTCTATTTATCATTAAAAACGTTTGTTTTTTAATTTTTATTACTTTATTTTTGCCTGCTGAATCAATGAACTTTCTAGAGGTAACGCAAATTAAAGAAGATTAATAAACAAAATGTTAAATTTATGAGAAAACTAACGTTCTTATTGGCCTGCCTGTTTTTGGTTGGCGTAGGTTTGGTTAATGCTCAATCTAAATCCGTTTCGGGAAAAGTTATTTCCGCGGATGATGGGCAACCAATTATTGGTGCAACTGTTTTGGTTAAGGGTACAACTGATGGTACAATTACTGATGCAGATGGAAGTTTCAAATTAAATGTACCGGGAAATGCTAAAGTTTTGGTCATTTCTTATGTGGGCATGAAAGCCATGGAAGTTCCGGCTCAAAACAATTTGTCAATTAAAATGGAATCTGATTCGAAATTAATTGATGAAGTTGTTGTTACTGCTTTAGGGATCACTAGAGAGAAAAAATCTTTAGGTTATTCCGTCCAAGAAGTTAAGGGTGATCAAATTAACGATGCAAAGACAGGAAATGTACTTTCATCTTTGGAAGGAAAAGTAGCCGGTGTTAACATCATTAGTTCTTCCGGATCAGCAGGAGCTTCATCGTATATTAATATCCGAGGCCAAAATTCAATATATGGAAATAATCAACCACTCTTTGTTGTGGACGGAGTTCCTATTGATAATTCTATGGAATCATCGGGTAATCCTGATAATGGAATCAATAACTTGTTAACAACAGTAAATTATTCGAATAGAGCTATTGATTTAAATCCAGATGATGTTGAATCTGTCTCAGTTCTTAAAGGTGGTGCTGCAACGGCTTTATATGGGATGAGAGCTGGTAATGGAGTTATTCTTATCACAACCAAAAAAGGAGGACAAGGAAACGGAAAAATGAAGGTTAGCTTATCTTCATCTGTTGCAATGGATAATGTTAGCCAATTGCCTGCCATGCAAAGTATGTATGCTCAGGGAGCCAGTGGGAAATACAATTCGGCTTCAGCTTATTCTTATGGCCCTAAGATTTCTGATATGCGTTTTGATGGAAGTACCACTAGTACTCGAGATCAAAACGGTAATTTAGTTCTTGCAACTGCCCCTACTGCAAAAGCAAATTTATTGGCTAAAGCCTATGACAATGTTGGTAATTTCTTTCAAACCGGAATGACATATAATAATAACGTTGCATTATCAGGTGGAAATAAAGATGCTAATTATTATTTTTCAATTGGAAACTTTACATCTAAAGGAATAATTCCGAATGAACATTTTGATAAAACGTCTGTAAAAATTTCAGGAGAAACGAAGTTAGGATCGAAAGTGAAAATTGCCGGAAGTGCTAACTATATAAGCTCAGGAGGCGAAAGAATGCAACAAGGATCTAATACTTCTGGTGTTATGTTAGGATTATTACGCGGTGCTACTTCATTTGATAATAGTAACGGACATGGTAAGGATGGTTATAAGTACCCGGATGCTTACATGTATGCTGCTGATGGAACTCAAAGAGCTTATTATGGAAGTTATGATAACCCCCTCTGGACTGTAAATAAAAACATATTTGGTGATCAGGTTGACAGAATTATAGGAAACTTTTCCTTTGAATATAAGCCAATCGACGAATTGACAATCAAATATCGACTTGGAGATGATTTCTATTTTGATAGAAGAAATGGTCACATATCCTTAAATTCTTCAACATTGTCTGCAGGTCAAATACAGGTAGACCATCATTATAATAACGATATTAACTCAGATCTCACAGTCAATTATACTAAAGATTTGTTTGAAGATTTTAATGCAAGTATAACATTGGGACAAAATATGTATCAAAGTTCTTATCAACAACTTTATACACAGGGTGATAATTTTGTGGTTCCGGACTTTTATCATATGTCTAATACCTCATCCCAACTGGTTCGTGAGTATTCTTCAGAATATCGAACAGCAGCTTTATATGGTGATTTGCAATTATCCTATAAAAATATGCTTTACCTGGGAATTACAGCCAGAAACGAATGGTCGACAACATTGCCTGCTGCAAACAACAGCTTTATTTATCCATCATTTAGTTTAGGTTTTATTTTTACTGAATTGGGAGCTTTAAAGGGAAACAAAATTTTAAATTATGGTAAATTAAGAGCTTCATACGCTCAAATTGCGAATATTCCAACAGTTTATAGCACAGAAAATGTGTATACATCAGCGATTGTTACTGATGGTTGGGCGTCTGGAATTGCATTCCCATTTAATGGAAACGCAGGTTTTAATGTTTCGAACGCTTTAGTTAATTTGCCTAGTTCGCCTCTAAAACCAGAAAGTCTTTTATCGCGAGAAATTGGAGTTGAATTAAAATTCTTTAATAGTAGAGTTAATATAGACTTTTCCTATTATAACAATCAGAATAAAGACTTGTTAATCCCTGTTCCTGTAAGCGGTAGTAGTGGCTTCCTTTCTGTATATAAGAATGCTGCAAATATGGAAAATAAGGGAATTGAAATTATGGCAAGTGTAATTCCATTTAAATCTAAAGATTTTGACTGGACCTTAACAGCTAATTTTACAATGAATCAAAACAAGGTATTATCCCTTGCCGATGGAGTTGACAATATCGAATTAAGTGGATTTACAGGCATTACAGTGAATGTAGTTGCCGGTGAACCTTATGGTAGTATTTATTCTACCGGATTTTATAAAGATGCTCAAGGCCAGGTAATAATCAATGATGAGGTTGGTTCTGCCGGTTATGGATATCCAATTCAAGATCCTACTGCAAAAAATTTGGGTGCTGTTTCACCTAAATGGACAATGGGAATCACGAATGAATTCAATTACAAAGGCGTTGGTTTATCATTCTTACTTGACATTAAAAATGGCGGGCTTATGTGGAATGGTACGAAATCGAGATTAGTTGGATTTGGTACTGCTAAAGTTACTGAAAACAGAGGTCAAGCAGTTACGTTTGCGGGCGTTTTAGGTCATGTTGATGATAATGGAAATATTGTTTCAACAGGGACGACGAATAATGTTGCTACAACCTATTCTGAGTATTATTACAAGAATATCGGTGGTGGTGGTAACCCGGCACAGGAACAATTCGTTGAAAAAACAGATTGGGTGCGCCTAAGAGATGTTACACTTTCATATGAATTAGGAAGAGTAATAAATGTACCTTTTTTGACTAAATTAAAAGTTTTTGCTACCGGACATAATCTATGGTTGTCAACTCCTTATGATGGTGTTGATCCTGAAACAAATATTGCAGGAGCATCTAACGCACAGGGACTTGATTATTTTAATATGCCTGGTACTAAATCTATGGTATTTGGAGCTAAACTTGATTTTTAATAAAATAAAACAATGAATATGAAAATAAAATATATTTATTTATTGTCGATAACGATGCTTCTTAGCTCGTGTTCGAGTTGGATTGATTCATCTATGAATATAGATCCAAATAATCCGAAAGATGTTGCCATGGCTCAATTGTTAGGCCCCATCGAGGTAAATCTTGCGTACATTGCAGGTGGTGAATTATCAAGAAATAACTGTGAATGGATGCAACAAATCGCAGGACTGACAAGTCAATCTGCTGACATTGATATTTACAAACTGACAGAAACTGATGTGGACAACGCTTGGAGTTTTAATTTATATACTCCGGGAATGATTAACTTAAAGATTCTTATGGAAAAAGCAGTAAGTACTATGTCGCCTGCATATGGTGGCGTAGCTAAAGTACTTATGGCTTATTATCTAGGAGTAACAACTGATCTTTGGGGTGATATTCCCTATTCAAACGCTTTGAATGGTGCAAGTGATCATCCAACATCAACCTATGATACTCAACAGACTATTTACACAACAATATTTACGTTGTTGAATGGTGCCATTACTGACTTGAGTTCTACTGCTAGTGTATTTACTCCTGATGTGGATGATGTAATTTATAAAGGAGACCTTGATAAATGGACTAAAACGGCTTATGCTTTAATAGCCCGGAACAAATTACATTTGGCGAAAATTAATGGAGCTGCTGCCTATACTGATGCATTAGCAGCATTAACAAATGCCTATACAGCAAGTGACGAGGACTTTAAGGTTACATTTGGTTCAGCTTATAGTAATTCCAATCCACTTTATCAATTCATGGATCAACGTGCTTATATAGCTGCAAATACGACTATGATGGATATGCTTAAAGCAACTAATGATCCAAGGCTTGGTGTATATTTTGAAGGAACGGATACTTCGACTGTTAAGAATGTAGTTAAACTAGCTTATTTTGGTTCTGCATCTGGAGAGGGGAACACAGATGCTTCAATATTTGGAGCTAATTACAGTTCAGCAGACAGTCCTGTTTTGTTAATTTCATTTACTGAACTTCAATTTATCAAAGCAGAGGCTTTATTTCAGACGAGTAATTTGCCAGGTGCTGCAACTGCATACAATGCAGGGTTAAAAGCGTCTCTTACGAAAGAAGGGGTTTATGATGCTACTTGGTATGCTGCAAATACGTTAACTGCTGCAACAATTACATTAGAAAAAATCATGAATCAAAAGTATTTGAGTTCCTTCCTTCAAATTGAAACATTTACCGATTGGAGAAGAACAGGATTTCCTACTTTAACTCTTGCTACCGGTGCGTTTACTACTGAAATTCCTCGCAGGTATCCTTATCCATCGCTAGAAAGATTATATAATGGAGCTAATATGCCAAAAGGAATTACAATTGTTAACCGTGTTTGGTGGGATAAAAAATAATTTGAATCTAATTTATTAAAAAAAAGAACTACTCTTTCGGGTAGTTCTTTTTTTTTTCGCGCCAAGCATAGAGATTTTTTTTTGACGAAATAAGTCCTTTAAGAGTGCTGTTTTATCATTATTTGATAAATTATTTTTACTCAACAACGGTTATTGTAACATCCAACGATGGTCATTGCGCATCAAAGTGTGACCATTGTTACACCCAACAATGACCGATGCGCACCAAAGTGTGGTCATTGTTACAACCAACAATGACCGTTGCGCACCAAAGTGTGATCATTGTTACACCCAACAATGACCAATGCGCACCAAAGTGTGACCATTGTTACAACCAACAATGATCGTTGCGCACCAAAGTGTGGTCATTGTTACAACCAACAATTACCATGTTATGAAGATTTCAAGCATCTATGGAAATGATAGGTTTTTAGAATATTAATTTTAGTTAGAATAGTACTAATTCCCTTTAGCGAATCTGCAAAGTTCATTTACATTCGACTACAAGTAAACAAGATCAATTTCAATCAACAGTTAAAAACTCTTTCCAAACAGAATACCATTGATTTAGTATTAAATTATAATATGTACGAAAATTTTTGCAACACCAAAGTGCATTTATTTTCATTTTTCATCAAAAAGGGCAGTTGATATAAAATTAATTAGTATTTTTGGTTTTTTTAAAAAAGGCTGTTAAATGTATTTTTGTCTGACTATTAAATTATTTTGATGATTAAAAGAAAATTTACTCTATTCCTTTCATTTATTTGCATAAGTCTTTCTTTCACTTTTGCCCAAACAACCAAAGTAACAGGTTTAGTTGTTGACGAAGTAGGTGAACCAATCATCGGTTCAGTTGTGTACCCCAAAGGAAACTCTAAAATTGGAACTGCAACCGATGTTAACGGAAAGTTTGTTCTGAATGTGCCTGTTCAGACTAAAACTTTGGTGTTTTCATCTATGGGTTATAAATTGCAGGAAGTTTCCTTGAAACCGAATATGATGATAAAAATGGAAACAGATTCGAAGCAATTGGATGAAGTGGTGGTTACCGGTATGCAAAAAATGGATAAACGCTTGTTTACAGGCGCTACCACAAAATTGGATGCAGAAAAATCCCGATTGGATGGAGTGCCTGATGTGAGTCGCGCTTTAGAAGGTCGTGTAGCAGGTGTTTCAGTTCAGAATGTTTCGGGAACATTTGGAACAGCTCCGAAAATCAGAGTACGTGGTGCAACATCTATTTATGGTAACTCCAAACCGCTTTGGGTGGTTGATGGAGTTGTGCTGGAAGATGCTGTAGATGTTTCAGTGGATCAATTATCATCCGGAGATGCAGTTACTCTGATTTCTTCAGCAGTTGCCGGCTTGAATGCAGATGATATTGAAAGCTTCCAAATACTAAAGGATGGCTCTGCCACTTCCATTTATGGAGCGCGTGCAATGTCGGGCGTCATCGTTATAACAACGAAAAAAGGTCAGGCTGGAGTAAGTAGAATCAATTATACCGGGGAGTTTTCAATGAGAATGAAGCCGAGCTATTCGAACTTTAATATTTCAAATTCCCAAGAACAAATGGGAATTTATAAGGAAATGGAAGGGAAAGGTTGGTTGGAGTTTGCAACCATTGCCAATAGTCCAAATTCAGGAATATATGGAAAAATGTATCAATTGATAGATCAATATAATGTATCAAACGGGACTTATGGTTTAGCATTTACACAATCGGCCATGAATGGGTATTTGCAAGAAGCAGAATTTAGAAATACGAATTGGTTCGACTTGTTGTTTCGTAATACAGTAACCCAAAATCATGCAGTAAGCATTTCAAGTGGTACTGAAGAGGCTCGTTTTTATGCATCTATATCAGCGATGAATGATCCGGGATGGACGCAGGCGAGTTCCGTACAACGCTATACCGCGAATGCAAATGCCATGATAAATTTAAGTAAAAAGGTAACACTTAGTTTGTTGACCAATGCATCTTATCGAAATCAGGAGGCTCCCGGCACATTGAGTCAGGGAACTGACGTAGTAAGTGGTGAAGTTAAACGGGATTTTGATATTAATCCTTACAGTTATGCTATGAACACATCTCGTACACTTGATCCGAATGTGTTTTATAAACGGAATTATGCTCCATTTAATATCGTAAACGAGTTGAACAATAATTATATCAATTTGCATATTGCCGATATGAAATTTCAGACCGAGTTAAACTGGAAAGCATCCAGGGGTTTAGAATTTAATGGATTAGCTGCTTTCAGGTATCAGTCATCTTCTCAGGAACACTTTGTGAAAGATAATTCAAACCAGGCCCAAGCCTATCGGGCGGGGATAGATCCGGAGGACGCAACAATTCGTGAATCAAATCCATACTTATATACTAATCCGGATGATCCGAATGCACTTCCTGAAACGATTTTACCTAAAGGAGGTATTTATTTTAGAAATGATTTTAGCATGAATCAAGTGGATTTTCGTGGAACAGCGTCGTACAATAAGGCTTTCGGAACAGAACAAGAACATATACTGAGTTTGTTTGCCGGGGCAGAAACGAATATAACTGACCGGAATCAGGTAAACTTTGAAGGTTGGGGATTCTTGTACGAAAATGGTGGAATTCCATTTGTTGATTACAATCTTTTCAAACAAAAAAAAGAGGAAAACTCTGTATATTATGGTAATTCATCAACTTATTCGAGAAGCATTGCTAGTTTTGCTTCTGGAACGTATTCTTATAAAGGAAAATATATTCTTAATTTAACGGGTCGATACGAGGGCACAAACAAACTTGGAAAGTCACGTCAGGCTCGTTGGTTGCCTACATGGAATGTTGCAACAGCATGGAATGTTCATGAAGAAAAGTTTTTTGAATCTCTGAAACCGACACTTTCTCACTTGACATTTAAAGTTTCCTATAGTTTGACAGCTGATCGCGGTCCTTCTACAGTAACCAATGCAGAAGCTATTTATCGATCTTATACTCCATGGCGGCCTCTTTCAGGAGTTTCTGAGACCGGATTAATGCTTGAAGATATTGAGAATAGCGAATTAACGTACGAAAAGAAGCATGAGTTTAATGTTGGAACTGATATAGGGTTTTTGAATAATCGTATAAATCTGTCGGTGGATGGATATTTGAGAAATAATTATGATCTGATTGGTCTGATTTATACGCAAGGAGCCGGAGGTATCACTGCTAAATATGCAAATGTTGCAGCTATGAAATCGAATGGAACTGAGGCTACCTTGTCAACCAAAAATTTCCAGAATAAAACTTTCAGTTGGTCAACTGATTTTACCTTTTCTTTTGCAAAAAACACAATAACTGATTTGGACTCCAGATCAAACGTTATTCAACTAGTTTCCGGTTCGGGTTTTGCTCAAAAAGGGTATCCTGTTAGAGCACTTTTTTCCATACCATTTGTTGGTTTAAATGATGAAGGTCTTCCTCAATTTATAAATCAAAACAATCAAAAGACTGTAACCGATATAGATTTTCAGAACTTCAGTAATACCGGTTTTTTAAAATATGAAGGACCTACAGATCCGACAATTACCGGTGGTTTTGGAAATGTTTTTTCTTACAAATCAGTGAGATTAAATGCTTTTATTACGTATTCATTTGGTAACAAGGTACGGTTGGATCCGGTATTCAGAGCATTTTATTCTGATATGACATCGTTACCAAAAGAATTTAAAAATCGTTGGACAGTGCCCGGTGATGAATTATATACCGATATTCCAACTATAGCCAGTAAACGTCAGTTTTACAACGATTCGCAGTTAGCTTATGCTTATAATGCCTATAATTATTCTACGGCACGTGTAGCCGATGGTGGCTTTGTACGTTTGAAAGAGGTATCTCTTTCGTATGATTTTCCTACAAATTGGTTAACATCTTATAAAATTAATAATCTTCAATTGAAATTACAAGCCACAAATCTGTTTTTATTGTATGCAGACAAGAAATTGAACGGGCAAGATCCTGAATTTATGAATAGTGGTGGTGTAGCATCACCAATGCCTCAGCAATTTACATTAACACTAAGGTTAGGAATATAATAGAAAAGATATGTTTATTATGAAAGCTAAATACAGTCATATATATTTTCCAATAATTGTAATCTTATTGTTTACATCTTGTAATGATTTTTTGGATAAAATCCCGGACAATCGTGCAGAGATAAAAACTCCGCAGCAAATTACTGATTTGTTAGTAAATGCTTATTCTACAGAAAACTATGCATTACTTGGAGAATTAAGCGGAGATAATTTTATTGATAATAATTCTCCGGATTCTAAGGGAATATATTACAATCTTCCATCGTTTGATAAAATTGACGATGAAGCCTACGCGTGGGACGACGTGGTTTCTTCCGATCAGGAAGATTCTCCATCTGCCGTATGGAGTGGATGCTATCATGCCATTGCAGTTGATAATCATGCCTTGCAAGCTATTGCAACGTTAGAAACTGAAGGACACGCAGACGACGTTAAAGCTCAAAAAGGAGAGGCTTTGTTAAGTCGGGCTTACCATCATTTTATACTTGTAAATATCTTTTCACAGGCCTATAAAAATGATGAATTAAGTAAAAATGACTTGGGAATTCCGTATGTGACAGAACCGGAAAAAACAGTTCTGGTAAAATATGAACGTTCCACGGTAACCGACGTGTATAAAAACATCGAGAAAGATATTGTTGATGGAATTGGTTTGATTGACGACAACAATTATTCTGTTCCCAAATATCATTTTAATAGTCGTGCTGCACATGCCTTTGCTGCCCGTTTTTATTTATTCAAACGGGATTATGCTAACGTTATAATTCATGCAACTGCTGCTATCGGAAATGATCCTTCAACTTACTTGAGAAACTGGAATGCGGACTATCCAACTTTTGATGCATTTGCTTATGGTTGGATTAATTCCGAATCTATGAATAATTTTTTATTACTACCCACTGCATCGACCTTTGATCGTAGGTTTGGAACAAGATATGCTTGCAATAGAGAAGGTGCAAGCGCAACCATATACGGTACCGGCCCAACATGGAGCAATTATAATTATGCCCCGTGTTATAGTGGTCGATTATATATTAGAGGTAGTCAGGAATATGGATTGTATTTCCCAAAAATTGGGGAGTTTTTTGAATACACAGATAAAATTGCCGGAATTGGATTTGCTCATATCGTGCGAGCTGAATTTACAGGTGAAGAAACATTACTGTGTAGAGCTGAAGCATATGTTTATCTAAATCAGATATCAAATGCAGTTAGCGATTTAAAAGCATTTGATGATTCAAGAAAAATGGTGGGTAAGAATCAGACTGACTTGACCGAAAGCGTAATCAGAAGCTTTTACACAACTAATAATTCGTTATTTGTAAGTAAATTTAATACAGAACAGATGTCACCCGATTTTATTGTTACAGCTGCTCAAAAACCTATCATTGATTGCGTACTTCATTTCCGACGTTTAGAAACTATTTTTGATGGAATGCGTTGGTTTGATATCAAACGTTATGGCATTGAAATAACGCACAAAATTGGTAAAAGCAGTGTCGAAACTTTAACCTGGAATGATTCGAGACGTGCATTGCAAATTCCACAGGAAGTAGTATCTGCCGGGTTAGAACCTAATGTCAGGTTATTTCCTTTTGGTAAACCAGAAAATACTTTGTTAAACGTTCCTTGTGTAGAAATTAAATAAATTGACTGAAACATGAAAAGAACAATATTTACCAAACTTGCCGTACTTACATTTGTTTTAGTTCTGTTGGGATGTCAGGAGGAAAAATTGGGACCGACAATTTTTGATACATCAAGCCAGAAGCTTGATGCAACATCAGCATCCTTTAAATTTGATACTTATCTGCTTAATAATTTTACAAATACATATAATCTCCAATTTCGGTATAAGATGCAAGATGTAGGTACGGATATGGAATATAATTTGGTTCCGGCTACTTACGAAAACTCAAAAAAAATTGCTGTGTTGGTGAAATATTTATGGTTTGATGTTTATTCAAAAGTAGTGAGTCCTGATTTTTTAAAATTATACGGACCCCGAATTATTCATTTAATTGGATCACCTGCTTATAATCCGGCTAACGGTACAATTCTTTTAGGACTAGCAGAAGGAGGGTTAAAGGTGTCGTTATTTAGAGTAAATGCAATTGATGTTTCGAATGTAGATATGATGAATGAATACTATTTCAAAACAATGCATCATGAATTCGCACATATCCTGCATCAAACAAAAACATATCCAAAAGAGTTTAATTTAATATCTTATAAAGATTATGAGCCGTTTAGCTGGCAGGATCGTGACCCAAAAATTGCAGCTTCTTTGGGGTTTGTAAGCCCTTATGGAGGTTCACAAACCCGTGAGGATTTTGTAGAAGTAATTGCCAATTATATTGTAAAAACAGATGCTCAGTGGAATCAGATATTGGATGATGCTTCCAAGGGTTGGACGATTGATAGTAGTGGAAAGGTTGTGCCGGCATTAGATGCAGATGGAGTTGATGGTAAGGCCATAATCCTACGGAAGTTATCAATCTGTCGTTCATGGCTTCACGATGCATGGAGTGTTGATTTGGATGCACTCCGTGGAGAAGTTCAATTTCGCCAGAAGAACATTCATATGGATTCTTTGTTATCTGAAATTGACAACATTAAATAAGAAAGAGATTTAGGTAAATAATTTCATATTTAGAATTTCATGAAAATATATTTTAAACTGTTTTTAATCGTCTTCTCAGCTTTCACAACAGCGTGCACTTATGAGGAAGCTAACCTATTCTCTGACTCATCCGCTATTCGCTTAGAAAAAGCTCAAAAAGAATATAATGATATACTTTGTAGCGCATCAAATGGTTGGGTTATGGAATACTTTCCAACAGATACAACCAAAGGTGTTACTTTTTTGATGAAATTTAATATGTCAAAGGCTGTTCTGATAGCCGCTAAAAGTGAGCTAACCGGTAATTCTTATGCGAAAGATTCCAGTCTTTTTGACCTGATTGCTGATAATGGACCTGTGTTAACTTTTAATACATACAATAAACTTTTTCATGTATATTCAAACCCGGAGGATCCTGCGGGAAGTAGTAATCTCGATGGTATTGGTTTGGGTGGTGACTATGAATTTATTGTTTTGAGTGCAGATGCAAATCAAATTTCACTCAAAGGGAAAAAGAGAGGTACTTACATTTATTTGAAAAAGCTGGCTGACAATCAATCCTGGCCTGATTATTTTACTCAGATTGATACAGAAAATTCAATGCTTTTTGGAAGTGTTTCAAATACTTTGAATTTTATTTTAGGATCAGATACTTTGTTAGCTTATAATGGGATACACCATATATTTGAAATTGCTAAAAAAGGAGATGACCCGATTTTAAATGGAGAAATTCATTCATTTATTGTCACTCCAACAGGCATAAGATTTCATACTCCCTATTTATATAATGATAAAAAAATTCAAACTTTTGTATTGAGCAATGATAAAAAACAACTTGTTAGTAGTGAAGATCCTTCGGTATTAATCACGGGACCGATTTTAAACAAATATCTATATTCAGATTTCTCTGTATGGAAATCGAATATAAATCAAATGAGCGATAATTATAAAACGTTAATAAACAACCTTAGTGAAGCCCTTAAAACAAAGTACGCTGGCAAGCGAAATTTTGAATATATTGCTCTAACGAACAAAGCTGTTTATTCCAATTCATTATACCTACGGGTTACAGGGATAGATGCAATTTATCGTATTTTGTATTCGCCTGTTTCTGGTACCTCTGATCGAGTAAAGATTTCTCTACCTGAAGACAATTTTAATTTGTATGATAATAATGGGAAAAAGTTCTACAATGAAGTTTCGGAAATTAATACAACTCTTACTGGCTTTTGTGGAGAATACATTGTTTCATCTGAATTTCCTTTAGCAGTACAAAATGTAAAATATACACGAGTTGATAATCTTTCTCAATACTTTATTGTTTCTAGATAAGTTATATTATGTTTTTAAAATTATAAAAAATTATGAAAAGAAAATTACTTCCCTTGGTCTTAGTTATACTAAGCCTTTCCGTTCAAGCCCAGCCGTTACGGAAATCGATGAATACTGTTTCACCTCTGAAAATGGGAGTGAAAATGAAGAGCGTCAGTGTAAATGACTCTCCGGTAAAAATGACGAAATCGAGAAATCTTTTGCCTGCAAAAATATCAGCAGTCACTGCTGCACCAGGTGTAAGTTACATACTCCCTCAAGGAACTCTTTTTCAGGGGTTATCGAATGATTATTATGGATCTTTGAACACATTCGCCTATGCATCCCCCTACTCAAAATGGACTTTTGGAAATCTCACTCCAAATTCACCATCTATGCTTTGGACAATGAACAAATATGGAGGAACAGATTCAACAGCAACTTCTTATGATTTTAATTTGAATGTTGAAACAGGCAGCTACAATATGCCTTCTTTAAAAGGAACTGCAAATTTAGTTGACTCTACATTTATTTTTGGTACGAGTTATGATTCTCATGGTAATTCAAGCTATATTGATGCCGGTGGATCTGTTTATATAGATGCAAATGGAAAAAGTTTTAATTGGACTAATTGTCTTTATGATTTAAGTGAAGTAACCTGGACTTTTGATACAGAAGATTATGCCTTTGGAACAGGTACCGGAGGTATTGATGCGTTGGTTAACCTATACGAAAAACCTCAATCAACTCTTTACTTTGAAGGTGTTAACTTTTTTTTAGGAGCATTTAGCGCTCCTCCAAAAACACAATTCACTCTCCGTGTAGTAACTGTGAATGTAGATGCTGAAGGTAATATCACGCCAAAAGATACTATTGCAACATCGTATGCTACTACCGGGGATGTTCTGGGAGATGCAACGGCTCAAGTTATGCCTTTTACAAAATTTGTAACTATTGATAGTGATGGATTTGAATCAGAAATACCTTATTTGGAGTTAGATGAACCTTTCTTTTTAGAACTAAGCGGCTTTGATGTTCCTAATGTTAAGTTGGGTGTTCGTTCTTCTTTTTACGATGGATATGATGTAATCCCGTATGTGAATAACCACGCATACATTTATGCTCCTGATAATAATGGAGTTAGATCTTTGCAATCTTACAATTTCTCTGCAACATTAGAAACAACGTTGACAGGTGCTGCTCTTGGATATCTTTTATCTAATGTTGAGTCTGTGAATGCCAATGTGAATGGAGGTTTCGAGACTATTAATTTCACTCCGATGTTCAATAGTGTATGGGTTGAGGGAGATCTTCCAACATGGATTAAGGTTGATCAAACGGAACATTATCAATCCGGTAATTGGGGAACAGATGCTAAATTGACATACGAGCCTTTGCCTACTGGTGTTGCTGGCAGGTCTGCTGATATTGCTTTTAAAACATGGGCAGCAGCAAAAAAAGTTATACACGTAACCCAAGGTGATGTTGCCGGGTTGTCTTCAGTGAAATCAACGAAGTCGAAAGTATATAATACTGAAAATACCTTTGAATTGACTTATCCTAACGACTTCGTGAAAGTTGTATTGTATAATCTTTCGGGACAATCAGTGGCAGATTATTCTTTGCCTTCTACCGGCAAATTTTCAATACCTACCAATCAGTTGTCAAAAGGAATTTATGTATTGAAATTTACAGGAAAAGACACTGAAACTTTGAAGGTGATTCGATAAATTCACAGCTTTTAAATACAGAAGAGGCTGGCTCATTTTATTGAGCCAGCCTCTTTTAATATTGGAATTATTTCTTTTAAAGGATTTCGATAATTTGCTCTAATTTACTTATTTGTCGTGTAAGTGGAGTTAATTGGTTTTCAGTTTCGTTTTTTTGATTCGGATTGTACCACAACGAAACGATTCCTGCATTTCCTGCACCCACAATATCAGCTTCATAACTGTCGCCAATCATAATCGTTTCGGAAGCCTCAGCGCCGTTTAATTCCAATGCATGTTCAAATATACGTTTGTCGGGTTTTAGTGCACCGGCAGACTCGGAAAGTACAACATGTGAGAAATAGTTTTCCAGTTTACAATTACGTAGTTTTTTATATTGGACTTCCACAAATCCGTTCGAAACTATTGTGAGTGGGTATTTGGCGGAAAGATAATCCAGCAATTCTTTTGCAAATGGTATCAAGGTATTTTTAGTTGGCAACATATCAAGAAACTGAACGCCGGTACGCTCTGCCATTTTAATGTCATCAATACCTTTTTGCACTAGTGGATGCCTGAAACGTTCAACGTTCAGAAATTCCTTCGTTACCTGACCTTTGCCGTATTGATCCCACAATTCGAGATTTCGTTTCTTGTATATCCCGAAATACTCATCAAAATTAATGAAATGCCGGATCAGGTTTTGTTCTTCAAAAATTTCTTCCAATACAGCTCTCGCATTCGCATGAAAATCCCAGATTGTATCATCCAAATCGAGAAAAACATATTTGTAACCCCCAACCCCTAAAGGGGAGTTGAGATAACCCCCAACCCCTAAAGGGGAGTTGAAGTTACTTTCGTCTCGTGTATTCATATCACTAATTCAAATTAAACTTATGTAGATAGTACTAATTCAGTTCCCCTTTAGGGGTTAGGGGTTCTTTTAGGGGTTAGGGGTCATTACTTAGTCTACTTCAATAACAAGATATTTGCTAACACTCCAGAATTCTTTTTGGTCGACAATCAGAAGAACAAAATTCCCATTTTCTTTTTCAAGTGTATACGAAGATTTTGGGTGATTAGTAAGAATATTGGCACGAGTGGAATAAAGCGGAATTGATTTGGTATTACGTGCATCAATCCGTACAAAGTAATTCTTATTGAAATCGCTCTGAAGAACACGTTGCGGTCTGAATAAGCCATTGGATGTAATAATTTTTTGTTCTTTTAACTCGGCTTTCGTTCCGAAAACATACCAGGCAGTATGAATTGTGTCATCCTGATCCTTAATTTTGGTCTCTTTTGTTTTGTTATCCACCGTGAGATTATCCACGTTTTTTCCCAAATCATTTACAGCTGTACCTAGCTGCACAATTAACGAATCCTTTTCGGCCAGTTGAGAATTCAATAAAGCAATTTTTGTAGTTTCTTCTTCCAACGAATTTGTTAAACGCGTAATTGTATTTTCAAGCTCGGTCGATTTAAATGCACTTTTTTTGAGTTTTGATTTTAATCGGGCCAATTCTTCTTTATTTGATTGAAGCATATCATTCAGATACGCCATATCTTCGTTGATTTTGGTGCGCGTATCATCGTCCAAATCTTTTCCAACCGGTTGAAGTGAAATCGTGTTTTCCGTGTTTTTAATCTTTTCAATATTCTGTTCAATTTGATTCATGGCTGAGAAATAACCATCCACTTCATTCTGAAGTGTTTGCTTGGCGTTCATCAACGAATCGTTTTGTGCTTTTAATCTTTTGTAATCTGTGGAATGTTGTCCGCAGGAAGTCAAGA
>JBBRTR010000015.1:0-32233 GCA_038244215.1 Bacteroidales bacterium | reverse complement strand
CTTGTGGGGATATACAGCTTCAAAAGTGCCGGTAACCACCTTTACAATTGGCATTGGAACCGAAAAAGAAGTACGCGAGAAAACTCTTGAAACTGAAGCTTTTAAAGTGCTTAAAGTAAAACTGGGAATGGATGAGGTAACAGATAAAATGCTTATTAATACCGTTCGTTCTGTAACCGATAAACCGATTCGTGTGGATGCTAATCAAGGCTGGAAAGATAAGCATTATGCACTGAAAATGATTGAATGGCTATCGGAGAAGAATGTTGAATTTGTTGAACAACCCATGCCGAAACATAATTTGGACGATATGGCATGGCTTACCGAACAAAGTCCGTTGCCTACCATTGCCGACGAATCATGTCAAAGGCTGGAAGATATTCTACGCTTGAAAGGTGCATTCAGCGGAATTAATATAAAACTCATGAAGTGTACCGGCATGCGCGAAGCAAATAAAATGATCACTCTTGCCCGAGCCTGTGAATTAAAGCTAATGATAGGCTGCATGACGGAAACATCTTGTGCCATTTCAGCTGCCGCACAGCTTTCTCCTCAAATGGATTATGCCGATTTGGATGGTAATTTACTTATCAGTAATGATCAATTTAGTGGTGTAAAACTGCTGGATGGGAAAATCATTTTAAACAATGAGCCCGGTATAGGTGTAAAAAAATTGTCTGTATAACTACCAATAAATCACAACAACTGCTACCAAAGTTGAAGAGAGCTTCCATTTCAATTTGGATAGCTCTGTTTTAATTAATCACATAATCGAATAGCTTTTCACCACTTTTTAGGGTATCCACCTTTTTTCAAATTATATGCAAACGTTTGCACTCCAAATCCACTTATCAGCACATTTCTTTGGTCTTGGTAATCATTTTGTTTTAATTTGCATTAAAATTAAAATAATTATGATATCTATGGTCGACGGTAGTTCATAAAAAATACACGTTTTGCGATCGAATATTTAAACATATTTTTACTAAATATACCAACTCTTTTTATCTGAACTGAAAACGAGATAAGAAAAGAATTTGTGATGCATTTGTTTCCTGAAGAAAAATAATCCACATTACAAAAATCCTTTTTTGTTTTATACTATTCATTTACTGATATTTATAAAATCTTCATTACTATAATCGGAAAAATGTTTTGAAATGTGATTTTTGAAATTCAAAGCGATTTACTGGTTTTTCTCTGATCTTCATTTATTAACAACAAGTGAATTACTTGAATTTCCAGCACTGGATTAAGATTTTATTTTTATATTGATAGTATAATTATTGAAAACATTTCTCCACTAGCTTGCGTTTTAGGTAAAGAAAGAAGCGAGTTATTATAGTGAAAAGATGGATTACCGATTGTCAGGAAAATTAATTATCAAATGGCATATAAAATTAATTTACTGATATAGTTCATATTAACATCGGAACAGAAATTTTAAAATATAAGCTTTATTAGCTCTATGCCATTCTATTTTAAATATGCTAATTTAAAGCCGATGGATCATAAAGCAAAAATGATGATGATAATAAATTTTGAATTAGGGATGACAGTACTAAATATGCTTAATTAAAGTATGAATTTATTATATTGTATTGAATATATTTCGAAAAATATAGAGGAAAAATCACCTATTTCACCTAATCATGTTTTAAAACATAGGTGCAAACGTTTGCAGGTTGATTATTTTTTTGTTATTTTGCACTATCGAATAAAGCTTTATAATTATTGCGACACTATACAGAATATTTTTTCACAACAAATAATTTAATTTTATGAAAAGAATCCTACTTCTATTTGTAAGTTTTCTATGTTTAATTCAGTTTGGGTACGGTCAGAAGGTTACAATTACAGGAACTGTAACTTGGAAAGATGACGGACAACCAATTATTGGTGCAACAATTATTGAAAAAGGAACTTCAAACGGGACGACAACAAATTTTGATGGGAAATACGCCCTTTCCGTTGCCAATGGCGCCACTTTGATTTTTAGTTATATTGGGATGGAAAAAGTGGAACGAAGAATTTCCGGTTCTACAATACTCAATGTCGTTTTAAGCTCAAATGCAGTAGCAATTGATGAAATTGTAGTTACAGCAATGGGGATTAAAACTGAAAAGAAAAAGTTGAATTTTGCTGTACAAAGTGTTAACTCAGAAAACCTTACTGAAAGTCAATCTGCAAATTTCGTAAACTCATTACAAGGAAAAGTTTCCGGTGTCAGTGTAACCAATTCAGGGGGTTCTCCAAACTCAGGTTCACAAATTATTATCCGGAGCATTTCTTCCATTAATAGTGCTCAAAACAATCAGCCTTTATTTATTTTGGATGGAGTAGCCATTTCTGGTGGTGCTTCAGATATTAATCCGAATGATATTGAAAGTATTACGGTATTAAAAGGAGCTGCAGCTGCAGCTTTATATGGTCAGGAAGCAGCAAACGGTGCAATAATGATTACTACAAAACAAGGGAAAGCCGGAAAATTGACTGTTTCAGCTAATACCAGCTGGCAAATGGATAATGCAACTCGTGTTCCTGTTTTACAGAAATTGTACGGACCGGGAGCACTTGGATTTTATAAACCTGAAGCAAGTGGAGGTTATGGTGGCTGGGGACCTGTGTTAAATACAACTGAACCTATTTATAATAATATCGGAAACTTTTTCAAAAGCGGATTTTATCAAAAATATGATGTGAATCTGACTGCCGGTTCAGAAAAGTTCCAGACATATGCATCTGCAAATTATTCGGATAATAAAGGAATTGTACCGAATGATTATTTGAAAAAATGGGGAATTTTGCTAAAAGGAACTTACAATATCAGTAATCAACTTTCTGTTTCATTAATGGCCAATGTTGTAAATAACACCTACCGGGGAGCATCAGGCGTAAGTACAGCGTATGGTTGGCCTATAAACGACGACATTACAAATTATAAAAATAACGATGGAACTCCACATTTCAGGTATTTAAGCGAAAAAGATAAAACAACTTCTCCTTTAAGCCCATTATGGAGTAGATATATTGATTCCGGTGTAAATGCTTCAACCAGAAACATTGTTCAAGGTTCTATGACGTATAAAGCCTTCAAGAATTTTGATATTACAGGACGCTTAAGTATGGATCAAAACAATTATTCATACGATGGATATACCGTTCCACGGTTCGATGATTCAGTAATTTTACCGGAACTCGATTCAGCATCGCCAACTTATCAGACAGATCTGGCCGCCCAATATTTATCACCTTATCTAACTCAAAAACAGTTGGATAATATTGATAAAAATCTTTTAGGGAATTATGCTTATTCTCAAAGCAAAAGCAATTTGATGACAGCTACAGCAATTGCAAACTATAAATTAAACATCGCGAATGACATTAATGTTGAATTACTGGCTGGGACAGAGATTAAAACAAGAACAGGGATTTCCTCTTCATTAAATGGTCGGAACTTTATTGTACCGGGAATTTACAGCATTTCTAATGTGGCAGAGATATTAGGTGTTAATGATATTTCTTTGAATCATTCTGAACGTAGAAATGCCGGCGTATTTGGTGAAATCCGTGCTGATTATAAAGGGATTGCCAACCTGAGCGTAACTTCTCGTTGGGATTGGTCTTCTACACTTGCAATGGAATATAGTCCGTATTATTATCCTTCTGTAACGGGGGGTTTAATCTTTTCAGAATTATTTAATCTGAAAAACGATTGGTTTTCTTATGGAAAAGTACGTGGTAATTGGGCACGGGTTGGAAAAGATGCTCCTTCAGCTTATCTTTTTGACAGAAAATACACGCAGTATCCAACATTACCTGATGGTGGTTATGGTGTAGATCCATCTCTGTCGGTTGCTAGTCTTTTGGTACCTGAAATGTCAAGTTCATGGGAAATTGGTTTAGAAACCCGTTTCTTCGACAATAAAACTCATTTAGACGTAGCCTATTATTCATCAGCCGTTTACAACCAGATTGTAACTGTTCGTGTTTCGCCTGCTGCAGGTTATATTTTACAAACAAGAAATGAAGGAAGTATTGAAAATCATGGTTTGGAAATTACTTTAGATCAGAATCTTATTAAAACTAAAGATTTTTCGTGGAATGCTTCGGCTAATTTCAGTTTAAACAGAGGAAAAGTTATTGGCTTGCCCGATGGAATTGTTGAAATTCAGGGTACTCAATACGGTGATATTTTTCCTACCGCTTATCTGAATGGTTCTACAACAGCAATTTCAGGAAAAGATTATTTACGAACTGATGATGGAAAAGTGATTTGTTCGCCGGATGGTTATCCTAAAATTAATCCAACCAAAAGCGTATTAATCGGAAATCGTGAACCTGATTTTCTTTTAGGTTTATCAACAAAAGTTAATTACAAAGGATTCTCGTTAGGACTTTTATTTGACGGAAGAAATGGTGGTGATATTGTAAATGTAACGGGTCGTGGATTGTGGTCGAATGGTCAGTCTAAATCGTTGGAATTTTACAGAGGTCGTCAGGTAGTTTGGGATGGAGTCGTACAACAAACAGATGGAACGTTTATAAAAAACACATCTCCGATTGTAATGGATTACCAGACCATTTCAAATTACTACACAGCTGTAAGTTCAAATTTTATTGAAGACGGTTCCTATATCCGTTTAAGTTATTTGTCTTTGGGATATGATTTTTCAAATTTGTTACTGAAATCAAGTCCAATTAAAAGTCTGAAACTTTCAGTAACCGGTACCAACTTGTTTTTGCTAACACAATATACTGGTACTGATCCTCAGCTAAATGCAAGTACAACTGGTGGTGGAACAGGTTCGATGGGTATTGATAATTATGCAGTTCCAAATACGCGTGGATTTAATTTCACAATTAATGCCAATTTCTAAAAAAATATGAAAATGAAATCAAATATGAAAATTAAAAATAGAAATATCGTATTTATTTTGGCTGCATTCGTTTTTTCACTTAGCAGCTGCAATAATTGGTTAGATATAAATACAAGCCCTGATACACCAACATCAGTACCGGCAGATCAAACTTTGCCTTTAGTGGTTTTTTATTCTTCTCAGATTTGCTATGATCATGCAGAATATGGGATTTATTTATCTCAGGCTCTTACAACAGGCGGAAGAAGTCAAACCGGAGCTTATGCATATAAAAGCGGTTGGGAATTTTTATCGATGAACCGTCATCCACAATGGCGTCGTCATTTTTACGATATTGGTGTAAATGTGAATGGAATGATAACTCAGGCTGAAAAAATAAATTCCAAAAATTTTATTTTAATCGGGCGTACCATTCTGTTGCAATCAACTCTTTTGACAACCGATGCGTTTGGTGACATGCCACTTTCTCAGGTATATAAATCAAATTCTCCTTCGTATGATACTCAGGAATCAATCTATCAGTGGATGCTTAAAGAAGCAGATGATTTAATCGCACTTTACAATGATGCTGCTTGGATCAATAATCCTACCAATAAAGCAATCACTCTAAAGACAGATCGAATTTTCGGTGGCGATTTAGGGAAATGGAGAGCATACACCAAAGCTTTGAAAGCACGCATTTTATTACGCAAATTACCAAATTGGGATAATACACCGGAAAATTGTGATAAAATAATCGCAGCCGTTGACGATGCCTTGACTGATCCATCGTACACTGATGCCATTTACAAATACGATGGTGGATCTACCGAAAAAAATTGTCCTTGGGGACCTGCACAGCCAAGCTTAAATCTCGGTTGGGCTCAGGGTCGTGCCAATTTACTAACTGATGCTTTACCAACAAAATTTCTGGCATTTGCTTTATTTGGAAGCTACCCAACCTATGTTCAAACACGTGGTTATGCACTCGATCCACGTGCAGAAAAATTGATGACACCAAGAGTAGATGATAAAAGTCTTAAAGTACTTCGTTATCTGGATAGTAATATAGGAATGGCAACTTCTATGAAAATCACCTATTATCCCGACTTGTTTGCTGCTGAAGGTAAAAATCCGTATGCAAAAAACGATGGCTATATCATGTTGATGTCTAAAGAAGAATTACTTTTTATAAAAGCTGAAGCTCAGTATTGGAAAGGTGATAAAACTTCTTCATACAATACAACTATTGATGCTGTTAATCTCAATATGGCACGATTAGAAGTAACTTCGAGTAATCCTTATTACGCACTTTTTTTCCAAGTCAGACTGCCAGGAGCAACGACATTTACAATAGCTGATTTAATGCAACAGAAATATGTTGCTATGTATATGCAGCCCGAGATGTGGAACGATGTGAGACGTTACAATTACAGCAGCAAAACAAATGGAATTGCCTATGATGGTGTTTATGTTTATACTGTGAAAACATGTCCGGATGGAAGTCGTTTCGCAAAACCAACTAATTTTACGGTTGAGTATTCACTCACAAGACCTTATAACCTCTATGATGCCTATTGGACAACACCTGAAAGTTATGGAGTGAATGCACAGTTTTCTCCAAATGCCTGGATTAACCGTTTGAATTATGATCCGGAAACGGAAGATAAGTATAATCGTGGTGAATTAGAAAGACTGGGTGCTTATAAAAACCCGGAATGGCTTAAAAAACGGATGATTTGGGCATATAAAAACAATTCATATGTTACAACAGCAGATAATACTGAATGGAAATAATTTAAAATGAAAAAATTTACAATCAATATGAAAAAGATTCAATCCATAGCAATTGCATTCATTTCAATCTTGTTATTCGCCTCATGTGATCTTCATGATTCATTGGATCAGGATGTTATTGTCGGAAACATGGCTCCACAGGTTTATTGGGAAGTTGGAAGCAGTACCGTAAATGCCGGAAATAATGTTCCATTTATAGCACAATATTATACAACAAGCGATTCGCCGGTGGATCATTTGGAAGTTTGGTACAATGTAAGTCAGCAAGAATCAAAAACTGTAACTTGTCCATGGACACAATCTTTCACGTTCAACATTACTTCAACTATTGCAGTTGAAAAAAGAATTTCGCAAAAGATCAGTGAATATCCGCATCTTGAAACAAACTGGTCCGAAACTTTACGGGCTTATACTTTTTCGACGACTTTCCCGACAAGTAATACGCTGGCATCTATATCGTGGGTAAAACCGACTACTTTTGATTCAACAAAGATGGTCAGTTACTTTGGAGCTTCGTATATGCAACATTTTAAAGACAGTCTTTATACTTTGATGAAAGTTACTGATTTTCAAAAAATGTATCAGGGTTTAAATCTGGTTACAAATTTCAAAATTTATCTGGATTCAGTATATAACAGTAATACAGGGAAATATGATTATACTTTCCCAAAAGATGCCAATGGCAACACGCCCGTTCCTACTGCAATTAAGACAATATATCAAACAATTCCTTTTGCTGATTTAATTTTCAGTTCATCCAACGCAAATTATGCTGTTGAATTTTCAAGATCTTATTCAATCGATGCTAATCTAAAAGCCATTGATAAAAAAGGAGTATCAGGTACTGCAATCAAAACAACAATCTCTCTAAATTAAAAGCAGATAAAATTATGAATACAATACATAAAATAAAATTTTTCGTACTTGCATTTATTGTAAGCCTGTTTACATTTAGTTGTGTTGATGAACTTCCATTGGTTGAAAGTCTGCCAAGCCCCGATGTGGCATTCACCTATTCAGTAACTGATGCCACTTACCAGTTGGATTATTATGTAGGTGCAACCATACAATTTGAAAGTAAATCAGCAGCTATAGGAGATTGTAGTTGGGATTTTGGAGATGGAACTAAAGGAACCGGAACTTCAGCAAGTCATAAATATTTAGTTGCAGGAACTTACAAGGTAAAACTAACAGTTGGTGACACCAAGTCGTTGACACAAAATATTTTTATCAGCGATATACAGCCAATTTTAAAACTGAATCCAATTCCGAATGGATTGTGCGAAGTTCAAACAACTTATGTAAGTTTCAATGTTGAATTACCAAATCCTGAAAGTCTGGTTGAAGAATATTATTGGACATTTCCTTCGGGAACTTTGGATCAATCAGGCAATCCGAAAGAGTCATTTATTGGAAAAGATCCCGGAAGTGTGAAATTTTCAAATGTTGGTTCACAAGCTGTGGTTTTGAAAGTAATACTTGGTGGTCGTCAACTTCAGGAAAGCAAATTAAATGTACCTGTAGCCTATAATTCTGCTGTACCAACATTATATTACGCAGTGAAAACCGGAAATATTATGGCTTTAAAACTTGCCGGAGCGTCAATCCCTGTCGGTATGAAAATTTATCCTTTCGATATGGGAGTTAAATCTGGTCAACATCCGCTAAATATATTGTTCAATGACACTTCATTATATGTATTGGATTGCGGCAAACAATTTACGTATGTAAATGATGCTGATGGCAATCAAGGTGATGGTCGAATATCGGTTATGTCGAAAGACGGAAGTAAAGTTGAAACCATGCTGACGAACAAAGGAGCTGCTTTTGACGATCCGTATTATGGATATATTGAAAGTAACAAACTTTATTTTGCTGACAGAAATACCGGATTTTCAACTATTGGTCTATCTGAACGAAACCGCAATTTAACACGTACTGATTTTCCTTATTATGTTCAAAATGCAACATTAGGCTATTATGGATCTGGTCTTAGTTTTGGAGCCATGAATGCTGATTTTACTAAAATTAACGGAGTCTGGTATTGGTGTAAAACTTACAATGGAAATGGGATTTTCCGATTTACAGATGCAGATATTTTACCTGCTGCAATAACCGGAAACGGCGTTCTTCCTGCCTCTGGAGTGGCTCTAGAAGGGATGTCTCCAAAATCACTCGTTTGGGATGCTAAGAATCAAGTTATTTATTTTTCAATTTATGATGTTGGCTACGAAGGTGTATATCGATGCACTTTAGATCAACTTAACGCTGCAAAATCATTGCCTGCTTTGGCTCCGTATAAATTAAAATTAGCAAACGGAAAAACAGTCACTCCTATAACAACTGCGGGAATGGGCGAAGGTGCTGCCGGAGAATATATCGGAATATGTCAGTTAGCTTTGGATGATACGGATGGTTCTGTTTATTTTGGACTCCGCTCTGCAGATGCTACAGTTAAATCTGGTTTGATGCGTTATAATCCTGCCTCCGGATTTATTGAATATGTGATTCAGGGCATTGATGTTTATGGTGTTGCGGTGAACAAAACCAAATCAAAATTATTCTAATAAAAACCCCTAAAGGGGAACAATATTAGTTCTATCTACTTATAAACGATTACAAATGAAAAAAAATAAATTACAAAACAAAATTAGTCTTAATTCCCCTTTAGGGGTTAGGGGCTCTTTTTTGTTTTTATTATTAATTAGCTTTCAATTCCTATACGCACAGTCGCCCAAAAGAGAATTACGCGCCACTTGGTTGACTACCGTATGGCAACTTGATTGGCCATCTGTTACAATTCCGGCTTCAAACGGATCGAATGATGCTGCACGACAAGCAGCAATTACTCAACAAAAGAACGGTTTAATCTCGATTCTGGATAAAATGAAAACAGCAAATATGAATGCAGTTTTCTTTCAAATCCGGAGTATGTGTGATGCCATGTATCAATCATCCTACGAACCATGGAGCTCTTTCATTTCGAGCCAGCGTGGTGCAGATCCGGGTTATGATCCTTTGGCATTTGCAATTGCTGAAGCTCATAAGAGGGGAATGGAATTGCATGCTTGGTTAAATCCATATCGTTATTCAACTTCATCTTCGACTCATGGAGAACTTCCAACTGATTATTATAATACACATCGCGATTGGTTGCTGGCCTATGATAGTTATACAAAGATTTTGAATCCGGGTTATCCTCAGGTTGTTACACAAATAAAAAAAGTGGTTGGAGAAGTTGTAAACAAGTATGATGTGGATGGCATCGTTTTCGACGATTATTTTTATGCTTACGGCGGTACAAGTGCCGTGCTGGATTCAACAGCTCAAAGGTTATATAAACCTGCCAATAAAAATGTGAATGATTGGAGAAGAGAAAATGTAGACAGAATGGTTGCAGCCGTTTATGACACCATACAAAAAGTAAAACCCTATGTTACTTTTGGTATTTCACCTTTTGGAACATGGACGACAGACCAAACTGTCGCTGCCCAACATGGTATAACTCTACCTGCGATTGGAACAACCGGAAATATGTATGCGGAAATTTATTGCGATCCTGTTGCATGGCTTGAACAAGGTACTGTGGATTACGTTTCACCCCAACTTTACTGGACAACTTATAGCTCTTATGCGTATGGAGCTTTAGCACCCTGGTGGTCTACTTTAGTAAATCGTTTTGGAAAACAGTTTTACTCAAGTCATTCACTTTCGGCATTGGCTTCAGCAGCTCCAGCAGCTAAAGTCAATGGTCTTCAATATGAAAACATTAGTGAAAAATCGCTTTCTACAATAGAACAAAGTGCATTTATCGGGAAACAAAAGAGTTCAATTTTTAAAGCTCCGGCAGCTACTAATTTTGCACCTACCGAAATTGGATTACAAGTAAACTTTAATCGCTCGAGTGACATAAATGATGCACCTGGAAGTGTATTTTATGCAGCAAGTCAAACAGTAAACACAAGTGGATTTATTTCTTATTTAACAACAAATATTTTTACTCAACCTGCACTTTGTCCTGCGATTGGCTGGAAATCGGCAGATAATCAAACGCTGGTAGATAATTTGAATTTATCAAGTCAAACCTTAACCTGGACATACAACGGAACAAATCTGACTTATGCAATTTATGCAATTCCAAATGCAAAACGGAACGATCCGTCTGTTTTCAGTTCTTCAAAGTATCTTCTTGGCTTGTCATATACCAAACAATATACTTTTCCTGCAACTATCAATTCGACTGACTATAAAATTGCAGTTACAATTGTTGACCGCTATGGAAATGAATTTTCAGCACGTGTCATGGGCGAAAGTCTTGCAACTTCTGTTGTTCCACAATTAGTTTATCCAGCTGATAATTCGAGTATTCTTTTCCCTACAGTTTTTCAATGGAACAATGTGGTAGGTGCAGATAGTTATGTATGGCAATTGGCAAGGGATGCACAATTCACCGATTTGGTTTGTTCACGTGACACAAAAGATGCTCAGTTCTTTTCAGGATTACAAACGAATATTAAGGACAACGTACAATATTTCTGGAGAGTTAAAGCACATATTCCAAATGCACCTGACACATGGTCTACTTCCACTAAATTATCCGGTCATAAATTCCATATTATTTATCCGGTGAACGGAAGTACAAATGTGGAAATGGCTCCAGTTTTTGAATACGACAATATAAGTCCTTCAGCCACTTACACGCTTGAAATTTCAACTAGTCCCGATTTTAGTGCAACTAAACAGGTATATAAACAAACCGTACAATCTCCAACCCTAAGCATCCCAACCGGAACGTTGGTTTCAAGTACAAGTTATTATGCAAGAGTGAGTGTAACAGACGGACTTGTTCAGGCAACTTCGGAAACAATTACGTTTAAAACACTCGATTTAGTAATCGGAGTTCCTTCTATTATTTCGCCGGTAACCGGAAGCACATTAATGGGCAAAAGTATTGAAGTCTGTTGGGGTGAACAAGCTTCGAAAGGTTTTAGGGTAGAATTATCTAAAGATGTGACATTCCCTGCCCGTTCAACAACTGTAAAATCGGTTGATGCATATACTTTTTGTACTACTTATGATAATCTGACCACCGCAACGTATTACATTAGAGTTAAAGCAACAACTAATACAGGATTAACAGATCCCTCTTCATTCATTACTGTAAACTTAAATGATAACACAGGCGTTGAATCTATTCAATATGATAAACTAAAATGCTACGTCAGGTCTGATGGGAATACAGGTAAAGAACTTATTGTTCACTCTGATATTGATTTTTCTGCCACGCTTAGTTTATTTTCACTGACAGGAATTCAAATCTTTAAAATTGATCGTGCCATTGCTTTTGGCGACAATTCGATATCGTTGAATCTAAAAAATTTACCTTCGGGATTGTATACTCTTTTAATCCAATTCGAACAGGCTAAGTTCGCTTATAAAATTGTATTCTAATATTTAAAATAAATGTATTTCACTAGTTCTCAAATTATTAATATTTAAAAATTTTACATTATGAAGAAAAATGTACTTTTTGGAATTGCACTCGTATGCAGTGTTTTCCTTTCGAATGAAGCGATGGCTCAGGCTGCCGTTAGTGTAGATCCGGCAACTTATGATGCCAGAGGAACAATCTCCTTGCAGAGCAAATGGTTGTATTCAAACAAATTGAACAATTACAATGCAGCCTCAGATTTACTTGGTGCAGCATCAACTGTAAGAGGAATGGCTGCTAAGGCTGGTAAAATGTATTTTTGTAGTAGAAATGCCGGTAATCAAATATTGGTTGTAAATGGCACTACAGGAGCAAGAGAAACTCCTATCAACTTAGCAAGTAACGTTTTTACTTATCCAGGTAGAAATAAAGCAAACACTGCTGATAGTACTTATTTAACTGGTTTACCATGCAATGACATTCAAATTGATAATGCAGGTAATGTTTTACTTTGCAATCTACCTACCTCTAATGCAAGCCGTTTTCAAATTTGGAAAATTGATTTAACAACAGGTGCAGGTTCTTTGGTTATTGATCAGGCAAACTTAGCAACATTATTTCCACTGGCAACAACCATGCGCTTTGATGCATTTGGTGTTTGGGGTGATGTAAATTCGAATGCAATTATATTAGCTGCCAATGCTTCTGCAACAGCTATGGAAGTTTATAAATGGATTATAACAGGTGGTGTAGCAGGCATTCCTTCTCTAATATCGCTGGATAATGTCACTGTCGGTACTTATCTTACCGGTTTGGCTAATTTAGGTCAGGCACCACGCGTATTACCATTGGATGATAATCTTTTCTATCTTGATGGAAACACAACCTACCCAACTTTAATGGATAAAGATGGAAATGTGATTGATGGTTTTTATAATAATCCAAATGCGTTGAAAGATGATGTAACACCTCCTCTAACCGATCCAAAAACTGTTTGGACAATGAATCAAGGTCACAATGGAGTTACAGAATTTCAGGTTGGAGACAATTACTTCTTATTAATGGCTGCTACTAATACAGCAGGAGTTCCAGCTTCAACTTTCCGTTTGTTTAAATTTGCAGATGCAAGCAAAGCTTTCAGCGGATTAACTTGTTTGTGGACATTCCCACAAGCTGGTATGGGAGGAGCTTCCAATGCAGTTCGTACCGGAATGCCGGCTGTTTTAGTAACTGGAAACAAAGCTAATTTATACCTTTATACAAGTGAAAACGGTTATGGAATGTATCAGGTTACAGTTGGTCCAACTGGTATTAAGGAACTTCAACAATCATATGTAACTGTTTCTTTCTCAGGAAATCAAATTCGTTTCTCTGAAGAAGTGGCAAGTGTTGATATTTATAGTGTAACTGGACAAAAAGTTGCTAGTGCAAAAAACATCGCAACTTTGGATGCTCCTACTTCAAATGGCGTTTACATTGTAGCTCTTGTTGACAAAAGCGGTTCAAAGAAAATTCAAAAAGTTGCAATCAACTAATTGATTTACTTTCTTATATAAAAAGAGGTGGTGTTATCACCATCTCTTTTTTATTCCTATTTTTCTCACGAATAAATCTCTCTTAAATTTTTTCATCATGAAAAGGTTATTTTTCTTATTTCTTCTTTCTTTTTTTATTTCCTACTCGTGGGCAGGAAATATTGTTGTCGGTTCAAAATCGTATCCTGTTGACACACTTGCACATTATAAAATAGGTCCGGGAAGTTATTATACCGCATTAAATCTGATGGATGCGACAAAACCACTTCGTGTCTTTTTTCTTGAAGTGGATACTTCTAATCCATTTATAAGTATAAAATCTGTACTCGGGAAAGATTCTACAGTCACACCTGAACAACCATCAGCTATGGCTAAACGTAAAACCAAAGCCGGCTCCACATACTTCGCCGGAACAAATGCCGATTTTTTTGTAACAGTTGGACAGGTCGGATTACCAGTTGCAGGTTGTATGGTCGGTGGAGAAATTGGATTAATTCCAAACACCCGACCAGATATTGCATTCGATAGAAATATGATTCCATTTATCGGTACAAAAGTTTTTTCAGGTAGTGTCGGCATTGGCGCAAATACCTTTCCGGTTTCGAATGTAAATACCGCCAGAAGTACAAACCAATTGATTCTGTTCAACAGTCTAAATGGAAAATACACTCATACCAATAATTTCGGAACTGAAGTTCTCGTGCAATTAATTGATTCAAAATGGGATGTCAATAAAATATTAAAAGCAAAAGTAATTAATGTAGTTTCAGGAAAAGGAAATATGCCAATTCCGGTTGGAAGTGCAGTTCTATCAGGTCATGGTACTGCCCAAACTTTTTTAAACACTTTAAACATAAACGACGAAATTGATATCAATATGGGAATTACTTTTGGCTCGTTGAAACCATCATTTACAGACATGGTTGGAGGCGACAGGCTGATACTTCAGAACGGACAAGTAACTGACAACGATTGGATTGATCCTAATCCAAGAACCGGAATTGGTTATTCTGCCAACAAACAAAAAATTTATTTTTGTGTAGTCGATGGACGTTCCAAAATTTCTGTAGGTACTTCAACAAAGCAACTTGCGGATATCATGAAGAGTGCCGGAGCGTATGGTGCTATTAATTTAGACGGCGGTGGATCGAGTTGCATGTACGTGAAAGAATTTAATGTGATGAATAATGGTAGCGATGGTACAGAACGATCTGTAGGTAATGGAATTTTTGCGGTATCATCTGCTCCCGACGACAATGTTATATCAGAAATAAATGCCTATCAAAACTCCATTGAATTGCCAAAATTCGGTGTATTTAAACCAAAGTTTCTAGGTTATAATCAATACGGGACTTTGATTAATACGGATGTTCAGGGAGTAGTTCTAACTTGCCCAGCAGAACTTGGTTATATTAATGAAAAAGGAGAACTTGTAGCTTCGGGAACTCAAAATGGTTTGTTGACTGCGACTTACAATAATGTTGTAACAAAAGTAAACATCGTATTACGCGATGAAGCTGAAATCACCATCAGATTAGATTCCGTTCTAATTGATAATAAATTTCAATATCCTATTGAAGTGCAAAGTATTATCGGACAAAATACGATGAAGGTTTTGCCATCTGCATTAACATGGACTGTTTTGAATCCGGAAATTTGTGTGGTTCAAAGCGGCGTTTTAAAAGGATTGAAAAATGGTACAACTTTGGTAATTGGAAACCTTGGATCGTTTAAAGATACTATACGTGTAAAAGTGGAAATACCTGAATTACCAAGAATCGTACAGGACGATTTCAGTAATTCATCGTCATGGACAATGACAGCTTCAACTTCATCGTGGAACGCTGCACTGGTTTCGGACGGTTTACCTTCAGGTTGGTCACATGGAACTGCAATCCGATACACCTATAAATCAGCACGTACGCCCTCTATAAAAATGGCTAAAACGATGGCATTATATAGTTTGCCTGACACAATTAAATTGGTTTTGAATCCGGGAGATGTAGAAATAAACAAACTGATTGTTGGTTTGCATACCAATAATCAACCTTCAACCGTACCTTTTAATCTAACGGTGCTACCAAAAAACACAGATACTGAATTCAATATTCCTGCATCTTCCCTTATTTCGAATTTAGGAGATATCGCAGCTTATCCGGTTTGGTTTGATTACTTCACAATGTATATTGTAACTACTTCGCAAGTTGTGGATGCTACCTATAATATTTACCTCAAAGAACTTGCACTTTGTTACAAAAATGTAGTTCTGAGTGTAAGTAATCCTGAGATGTTATCAAGAATTACAGTTTATCCGAATCCATTGGTTGGTGATGAATTGCACATCGCGCTGAATAATTCAGGAAGTAAATCAGTGCGATTGCAGTTGTATAGCTCATTGGGTCAGCTGGTTAATTCCACAGGAAATTTTGCAGTTTCTTCGGATAAAATCATTTTCTCTTTGCCTAATTTGCAAACCGGAACTTACTTTCTGAAAATTTTTGAAGACAATCAGATGAATACAGTCAAAATCATTAAACGTTAATTTTGAATAACACAATTATGAAAACAAAAACACGATTGCTGCTTCTTTTATTTATGTTGCAAACAGGTTTATTTGCTCAGACGGTTACCGTTACAAAGCAATATAGTCTGATTCTTCCCAATGATAGTACGAAGGCATTTTATCCGGTGATGAATGAAAACGGTAATAAATTACTTTTTTCGTCAGAAAGTTATCAGGGACTCAGTATGTATGATTTTGAAAGCAAATCAATAACAAAAATCAGCAACGAACCCGGAGCGGGTTACGAACCGATTTTTAATGCATATAATTCAAAGGTTTTTTTTAAAAACACTAGTTTTCAATCGGGAAGGAAATTTGAATCGATAAAAAGTTATGACATTGCCGGGAAAACCAAAACAGAAATGCTGGGAGCAACCCGAAATTTAAAACAACCCAGAAATTTTCACAATGGGTTTCTTGTTTCAACGGATAAAGTGCTTTTGAAAGCCACTTTCGGTCGAACAGACAAAGAAGTTCCTGTTTATGTTTGTTCAGAAAATCTGAAAATGATTGTATACAAAAACGGGAAAGGAATAGAGTTAAATCCGATTGGTCCGGAAGCCGGTGCTTATCTTTGGGTTTCACTTTCGCCCGATAACAAAATGATCTTGTTCACTGCAGCACGTAAAGGAACTTTCGTTTGCGATTTAAACGGGAAGATTTTAGCTTCATTAGGTAAACTAAATGCACCGGTTTGGTATGATAATGATTTTGTCGTTGGAATGCAGGATGTCGATGATGGGCAGTTCATTACTTCGTCCAAAATTATGTTTGTATCGCTAAATGGCAAATTAAAGAAACAAATCAGTCCTGATAATCAGATCGCAATGTATCCGAGCACTTGTGCTTCAAAATCTGAAATTGCTTATAACACCACTGACGGTTCAATTCAAATGGTTGAACTGACTGTAAAAAAATAAATGAATTAACAATATGAAAAAGACTATTTTATTGTTTTGGGCAATTATATCAGTTGGTTTGTTCAACCTGTCGGCTCAAAATCTTTCCGGTATAACAATCTGTGTCAATCCGGGTCACGGAGGTTTCGACAGTGATGACAGGAATATGGTTATTGCGCCATTTACATCCGGCGACCACAATGGTTTCTGGGAATCACAAAGTAATTTGGACAAAGGAAAACAGCTCCGCGACATGTTGGTTGCAGCAGGCGCCAATGTCATCATGACACGTGAAACTAACACAACTGCTGATGATTTAAATCTGTCGGTAATTGTTGCCATGGCTAATCAGGGTAATGCCGATTTCATGATTGCCATTCATAGTAATGCAGGAAATGGTGCAGCTAATAGTGTTTTACAACTTTATGCAGGAAAAGATTTAAATGATGCTACAAGTTATCCAACTCCCACTCCGGTTTCTGATAAAAGTCGTGAAATCAGTACCGTTATTGCCAAAAATCTGTATGCAAATCAGATAACAACCTGGTCATCCGGATATTCAGTTGTTGGAGATAAAACGTTTGGTCGAACTGCAATGGGCTGGAGCGATGGTTATGGTGTGCTTCGTGGTTTGACAGTTCCCGGTGTGATTTCCGAAGGTGCTATGCATGATTATATTCCCGAAACGTATCGGTTAATGAACATGGAATACAAATGGATGGAAGCCTGGAATTTTTTCAAATCTTTTTGTAATTACTTTAAATCGGCCGAGATCATTCCTACCGGAAATATCGCCGGCTCGGTGCGTGATAGCAGAAATATAATTACGGGAACATCGTACTATAAATTTGCCGGACGGGATCAACTCTTACCTTTAAACGGAGCTAAACTGACCATTGTGGAAACAAATCAGATTTATACGGTTGATCAAATGAATAACGGTGTTTATGTTTTTAAAAATCTTGCACCGGGACTATATAATGTCAAAGCCGAAGCAACCGGATATTATGCTCAGACCAGTCCCGTTACGGTTTCTGCCGGAAATATATCTTTTTTGAACATCAGTTTAAATAAAGTAAGGAATACTCCACCGCAGGTTCTGAGCTATTCTCCAAATGTTTTACCAACAGATAGTGTCGAATGTTCCACTGACATTGTGTTGAATTTCAACTGGGATATGGATGTGGAATCAACGAAGAATGCATTTTCAATAACTCCGGCTGTCGATGGCGTCATAACGTTCGAAGACAGTCAATATCGTTTGCGTTTTACAGCAAACAAACCACTTGACAAATCAACGGTTTATACTGTGAAACTTGACAAATCAGCTAAACATCCTGATAATCTGAGCATGACTAATGATTTCACATTCAGTTTTAAGACGAAAAGCAGGAACAGATTAAGTCTTTTGACCTCGTATCCTTATGCTGGTGACAATGGTGTCTATACGAAACCTTTATTCCGTTTTGTTTTTGACAGGGTTTTAAGTACCTCCAATTTATTGACGGCTATAAAAATTTACGATAAAAACGGAACAGAACTTACCAAAAACACACGTTCATTTCTGAACAATAAAGTATCTGCACCGTATGGATCTTGTTATTTTGAGCTGACAAATGCGCTGACGGTTAATGAAGATTATAAAATTGTAGTGCCGGGAAATATTGGGGATGAAGTCGGAGTAACCGTTGTAGAACCAATTGAAATTAATTTTCATACTTCAGCTGTGGCTGTTGATAATCAGCCAGTAATCGATGATTTTGAAACATCTTCTTCTATCTTTAATAATGCACAAAGCTCTGGAGTAACTACGGCGACAGTTTCAACCAATTCTTCTAAAAAATTATTCGGAACATATTCAAATATAATAACGTATAGTTTTTCACAACCCAATTCAAGAGCTATTTTCACAAAGGTAAATCCTTCGGGTTCGGTAACCAATGATAAAGTAATTGGGTTACATGTATATGGTGATTTGTCCGGCAATGAAGTACAATTGCAATTTACCAGCGGCACAGATGTGCAATATATAAAACTGTGTGATTTGAACTTTTTTGGATGGGAATTTAAAGAAGCAAATTTAAATACATTACCGGTTTCAGGCAATTATCAGGTAACAGGTTTCAGGATAATACGTAAATCGGGCATTTTATCTGCTTCTGGTGAGTTGTATTTCGACAATATGTTGCTTTACAATACACCGTTACTTTCGGTTCACGAAATTTCTAATCCGATTGTAAAAGTATATCCGAATCCGGTTTCACAGGTTTTGCATGTTACACTTCAGTCTGTCGAAATTCCAAAGCTTCAGCTTTATTCAATTGGTGGAGTATTGTTGAAGGAAATCAATTCGGTCAAAATGGACGTTTCTTTGATTGAATCCGGTACTTATCTTTTGAAAATTAAGACATCGGAAAATCAATCAACTGTTCCGGTTATGATTGTACACTAAAATAATATGTTGTTACTACTAAAAAGTTGGGCTGATAAATTCAACCCAACTTTTTTTTGAACAAATCAATCTTCAAAAAACAATCAAAACAGTCATTATTCTTAATAATTAACTATTTAATTCCTTTTCATATAAATAATTCACTACTTTTATAAGATTATTTTAAAAAACAGTGATTTCTAATAATATAACATTATCTTTGTCGGACATTAAAAAAATAATAAATATCAACAATGAGTAAAGGAACAGTTAAATTCTTCAATGAATCTAAAGGCTTTGGATTCATCAGCGAAGATGGTTCAAAAAAAGAACATTTTGTACACATTTCTGGTTTAATTGATCAAATTCGTGAAGGCGATAACGTAGAATTTGATTTGCAAGAAGGAAAAAAAGGTTTAAATGCTGTAAATGTCAAAGTAATTTAAGTATAACTAATTGACTTTTTTTTGTCGCATCAGAAAAGTCTATCACCAGTTGATAGACTTTTTTTTGTGCGTATAAATGAAGGATTTACTGAATTTCTTCCAGAATTGAAGGTAATTCTTTAATGGTATTAATTCGATTGGATGTTTTATGAAGTCTAATCAGAAACTCGTTAATTTTCTCCTGATAATCAATAAAATAATCGGGATGGAGTCTTTTTGTAACCAACGTAATCAGTCTTTTGAGTAATAGACCTACTTTGTAATCGTAACCCGAAACACGGGCTCCAAAAACCTTAGCAGGTTGATTGAATTGCAATTCAAGTACATAAAGAACAAGGTCGGCTTCAAGTTTCTTACTCTTAGCTTCAACTTTAAATTCATTAATCCTTTTCACACAAGCATTCAAACGTTTCACTGCTTGTTTCTGAATGGTGCTGCCACGGTATTCTTTTTCACTAAGGTGATCAATATCTTCTTTTGTTTCGTCGAATAAAAACTGCTCACCTCCTTCCCTATCCAAAAAATTCACCAGCAAGTATTCATAATTAAACCGTTTTGCCGAAAGTTTAAGCACAATTTCTTCCAACTGCTTTTTCGACAGTTCGTTCAGTTGTGCTTTTAATATGGCTTTATCGCGGTTCATTTAAAATTTTCAAGATATTATTTCACACCATGCATCAACTTCTGTAACCACTTGGATAGTAGGAATAAAATAACTGCAGCGACTCCGGCAATAACAACGAAAAGCATAAAAAAGTCATAAAGTGTTTCGATTTGAAATCCGAATATAAATTTCGGTTTACCGGCTTCTGGATATAATCCGCTCAACATACCGGCAAATTTATTGGCTGTTGCCATCGACATGTACCAAACGCCCATCAACAACGATGCAAAACGAAGCGGTGCCAATTTATTCACCATCGATAATCCGATAGGTGACAACATTAATTCGCCCATAGTATGAATAAAATACAGACCAGTGAGCCAAAGAATACTTACTTTCATACCGGGTTCAATACCTTTAACTCCGAATGCAATAACCAGATATCCCAATGCCAGAAAGAATAAACCCATCGATTGTTTCACCGGCGATGCAGGATCCATGTTTCGTTTGCCCAACCAAACCCATAAATTTGAAAAAGCCAAACCGAGTAAAACAATAAATACGGGATTGAATGATTGAAAGAAACTGGCTGGCATAGTCCAACCGAAAATATCACGATTAGTTTGTTTATCGGCAAAATAAGTGAGCGATGCACCAGCTTGTTCAAAAGCTGACCAGAAGAAAATAACGAAAAAGGCGATAATATAAATTACCCAGATTCGTTGGCGTTCAATTTTGGTAAGAGATTGGTCCGAAATAACATAAGCCGGGACGATTATACAAATGGAGAAAATAAATGCTCCGATAATATCGAAACTCAGAGCGAAATGGAAAACACCGAATAAAACCACTGCACCGAGTGCCCAGCCAAGAAATTCAACTACATTTTGTTTGGAACTTTTTGCAGGTGCAGCTTCCTTTTCAGATTTATGGATTTCTTTTTTTCCATCAGCTTCTATTCCCAATTGTTCTCCATCTGGGCCGATTAAGTATTTACTTTTCCACCCAATAAACAAAATCAAACTAAACATCATACTTACAGCTGCAATAAGAAAACCGTATTTGAAATCAGCCGGATTGTTAGTATCGCCAAAGAAACCACATAAAAGCGGAGCAATAAATGCGCCGACATTCACTCCCATATAGAAAATGGTGTAAGCCGAATCAAGCCGAATATCACCTTTTTTATAAAGACTTCCAACCATAGTAGTGATGTTGGGTTTAAAAAATCCGTTTCCAAAAATTAAAGCGGCAAGTCCACTGTACATTAACCAGCGTGAAGCATCTCCGCTTTGGTAATAAAGTGCACTGCTAAACATAAATAATTGCCCGATAATCATCAGGACAGCACCCCACAAGATGGAACGTCGCATTCCTAAATACCGGTCGGCAACGTAACCACCAATCAGCGGAGTAAGATAGACCAAACCGGTGTAATTCCCGTAAATCGCAAAAGCTAACTCTTTATCCATCAACAAAGCTTTGATAAGATAAAGTGTGAAAATAGCGCGCATGCCGTAATAGCTAAAGCGTTCCGACATAGCTGTTGCAAAAACAAAGTAAAGTCCTTTTGGATGGCCTTGTTTAATTTCGATTTCTGACATAAATTGTTTGTTTGTTGGCTTTAACTGCCCTTTTGGAGTGTGATTATTATCTTTTTCTTTTTAATTCTATGCTTACCCGTTCAACTTTCCCTCCCAATGGTGGGTTCAGTTTTGAAAGTTTCACTTCTAATTCAAGTATTTCGGGAAATGAATTGAAAACCGAATCAAGTATCCGCTGACTTATATGTTCGATAAGTTTTGAAGGAATTTGCATTTCTTTCTTCACAATTTTATACACCGACAAATAATTCAGGGTATCATCCAGATCATCAGTTTTACCTGCATTCTTCGTATCAATTTCCATACTTAATGAAACCAGAAAAGTGTTTCCAATTTGATTTTCATGTTCCAGAAAGCCGTGAAAGGCATGGAACTCCATATTTTCGAGAGAAATTTTGCTCATAATAATACCCCTAGCCCCTAAAGGGGAACTAAGTTAGTTTTGTCTTTTTGATAATTTTATATTTAAAAATCCACAAAGTAAACCTTACAATATGGTTGTAACTCAATTCCCCTTTAGGGGTTAGGAGTCTCCACTTCACTTCCAAAATCACCATCCACTGCAAAAGTACGAATTTTATCGCCCGGTTTCACCTGTTTTACCGAAGTAATCCGTTTACCATTCAGAGTTGTAATGGTATAGCCGTGTTTCAATAAGAATGCAGGCGAATGCGTTTCTATATTTTTTTCGAATAACGACATTAGATTAGTTTGTTTTAGCAATTGCAAACGAATAGCCGATTGCAAACGATTTTTTTGTTTATCCAGAATATGAGATTTTTGTATTAACCAACTTCGGAGCGTTTGTTTGATGCTCATTTGAGTCTGGTCAATAAAACGCTTTTGAGTTTCAATCCTTCTTTTAATAACATTTTGTATATCAGCAAGCACATCAATTACATGATTTTCAGATTCGTTTAGAACTGAAATTAGGAATTCGGCTGCAGCAGTGGGCGTTTTCACGCTGGTATGCGCCACCATATCCAGAATGGAAATATCGCGTTGATGACCAATTCCAGAAATAACAGGCAGTGGGAATTGTGCACAATTCAATGCCAGATTGTAGGAATCGAAACAAGCCAAATCGGTTGTTGCACCACCGCCACGAATGATAACGACCACATCAAAGAGTTCAATACTTAAATAAATTTTTTCCAGTGCTGCAATTATCGAATTTTCAGCCTGATCGCCCTGCATGATAGCCGGGAAAAGCTTTTTGTAAATCGCGAATTGAGAACTGTCATTATTCAGCTGATCACAAAAATCTCCATAACCAGCAGCAGTTGCGGAAGAAATAATCGCTAATCGTTGTGGAAGTTCGGGAAAGTCAAGCTGTTTATTCATATCCACAATTCCATCAGCTTCCAATTGACGAATAATTTGCAACCGCCGCGCAGCCATTTCGCCAATGGTAAAAGTCGGATCAATGTCACGAATATTCAAACTGAAACCATAAACACCATGAAATTCAACCGTTACTGCAACGAGAACATTTAATCCTGAGCGTAGAGTTTGTCCTGTGCTACTTTCAAAATAAGGTTTCAGCATTCTGTACGTACTTGCCCAAATTGTAGCTTTTGTTTTTGCAAGCAAAACATCAGAATCTGAATCTTTCTCAATTAGTTCCAAGTAACAATGTCCTCCAGGATTTTCTCGCAATTCACTTATTTCCGCACGAATCCAAACCGCAGATTCGAAATTATTCCGAATGGTTTCCTGAATCTGTAAAGTAAGTTCTGAAAGAGTTATCGAATTCATAAAGTTTGAAAGTTCATAAAGTTTGAAAGGTTTGAAGTTTGAAAAGTTTGAAAGGTTTGAAGTTTGAAAAGTTTGAAAAGTTTGAGATATTCATACGAATTAGCACATTACCACATTAGCACATTAATTTATTATAATCTTTCTCGTTTCTGTTTTTCCGTTTTCGGATATGCAAACAGCATATACTCCTGCCGTAAAATTACTGGTTCTAATAACTGTCAGAATATCTGAAATAGTTTGATTAATCATCATTTTTCCTGTCATTGAATAAACTTTCACAGAAGTATTTTGTGGTATATTTCCATTAATAAATTTGATAATCATTGTTTTGGGACTTGAATTAACCGTTAAAATAAAGGATTTACCCTGAACCAAATTTATAGAATTTAAAGTAATAAGATTTTGTTCGGCAACTGCAAAATCAGGAATTCCATAGCCCATTTGATCGGTTGGGTTGTTGAAAAAATTTCCGGTCTTGAATACAGATTGCAACAAGGTTTGAACCGTTGGATTCTGATTAATAGATTTATATTGTTGCAACAAACAAGCCATCATTCCCGCCATGGCAGGAGTTGCGTACGACGTTCCGTTTCCGTTAGTTGGTGTTCCGTTTATATCAACAAAAGCAGTTCCTGTTCCTGTTGCACAAATCTCAGGTTTAACTCGTCCATCGTAACTTGGTCCAAATGACGTAAATGAGCTGGGTACTCCCGTTGAAGTTACTGCACCGACAGCAATAATTCCATCTGCATCAGCAGGAGAACCGATGTAATGCCAGGGCGATGAGCCTTCATTTCCTGCCGCCACCAAAACTACAATTCCTTTTTTACTTGCAATATTAGCTGCACGACTTGCCCGCGAAACTTTTCCATTCATATCAGCGTAGTTAAAACTCATTTTCTTATCATCAAAACCATAGTATCCAAGCGAAGAAGTAATCAAATCTACGCCCACACTATCGGCAAATTCAGCTCCCGAACACCAAAAATCGGTTTCCACTTTATATTCGGTTGGTCCATATTCGGTCCGGATCAGCCAAAATGATGCTTTTGGTGCTGTTCCCAAAAATCGTCCGGATAAATTTCCAGTCATGATGGATAAACAATTTGCTCCATGAGCATCTTCAGTGAAGATATTTGAATTCGGGTTAATAATGTCTTTAGTTCCCAAAAGTCTTCCCTGTAATCGCAAGCTATCAAAACATGGATTGGTATCCACATTCGTAAAGCCGGCATCAATCACTCCTATTTGAATTCCCTGTCCCAGAAAGCCGGAATTGTGTAGCGGTTTTCCTTTTAGCTGCGTTATCTGAGCATCCGCAATTCCATAATCGAGCATAACCTGGCTTTTTGATCTTTGTTTGGGAGCAAGTGGAGCACCGACCAAAAGTCCTGTATATTCAACAAATTTAATAAACGGTAATATTCTCACCAAACTCATTTTGTTCGAATCGGTCATAATTAATGTCACTCCATTCATCCATTTACTTGCATTATGCACATGAATTCCAAGGTTTTCAATTTGCGAAACATACGATATATTTACGGGCAAATCGGTAGAATCAATAGCTATATTAAAGGTCATCCGCCGTTCAATAGCTCGCTCCGAAAGATAAGCCGAAGGATTGGTCAGTGAATAGGGTGAATTATTTTTATCGGTAAACTGAGCATAGAAATAATAACTCGTTTGTGATTCGACTAATGCTGATATACACAACAGACAAACAAGGATAAAACCAGCCAGGTATTTAAAATGTAAAGTTGTTTTCATAATCAATACGATTTTATGGATACAAAAATACGATTTTTTATTTAAGTTGTAATTGTAAGTCGAATGTTTAATTAAATCCAGAAAAAAATCAGATTGTACTTCAAACATTCTTGTGAAAAATACAAATTTATATTATAAGCGCACTACTTTTTTATTAATATGAAAAATACTTGTACTTTTGTATTCTTCAAATCAATTCTAATAATTTATCAAACTAACTTTATCAGTCATGAATCATTTCCATTCTTTCCTAAAATACGTTTCATTCAGTTTAGTTATGATCTGTATTTTCAGTTTTCCACTATCAACAAATGCCAGGACTACAACACAACTAACTTATATTGAAGATCTCCAGACACAGAATGAAGATTCCATTTATTCATTTGTGGAAAAAATGCCGGAATTTCCCGGTGGCGAAAAAGCTTTAGTCGCTTTTCTGAATAAAACGATTGCTTATCCTGACGAAGCACAGAAAAAAAACGAATACGGAAAAGTTATTGTTCAATTTGTAATCAGTAAAAACGGGAAAGTTGAAAATGCAAAAGTCGTGAAAAGCATCTCTCCAAGCCTTGATAATGAGGCTTTACATGTTATCAGTTTATTACCCGACTGGACTCCGGGAGAAAAAGATGGACAAAAAGTGTCCGTTTATCGTTTGATTCCGATTATGTTTCAAAATCTTGCACCTAAAGACAGTTCGATTTGGGAACCCAATGAAAAAACGCTTGTTGTAATTGATGACGTAAAAATGCCTGCCAATTTCAATACAAACATACTGAATTCGGAAAAACTGGCTTCGCTAGTTCTTTTACAGCCTTTTCCCAAAGAAGAAAAATCAAAATTGATGTCGAAATACGGGAGACAGGCTGCTGATGGCGTTATTCTGATTACCAGCAAAAAGTCTGAAATAGAATATGCTTATGCCGACACTTTAATAAATAAATTGACAGCAACAGGCGGGTGCACCGAAGAAACCATCAAACCTGAATTTCAGGGTGGTGAAACAAAACTTATGAGCTATATCGCCGACAGCATTCAATATCCTTTTGTCGCCAAACGAACCAAAACACAAGGCAAAGTTTTCGTTCAGTTTTTAGTAAATACATCAGGAAAAATAAGCAAATCGAAGGTAGTGCGGCCGGTAGATTACTTTTTAGATAAAGAAGCACTACGGGTTGTAAACGCTATGCCCGATTGGATTCCCGGATCGAAATGCGGACAAAAATTAAATATTTTCGTTACCGTGCCGGTCATTTTTAAATTAGAACTTACTGCAGAAGAAAAAGGTTGGGAAAGAAATAATAAAACCGTTATTCTGCTCGATGGAGTTCGATTACCTTCTTCATTTAATCCGGAATGGGTGAACTATGCACAGTTAACTTCCTATCAGGTACTTCAGCCATCGACCAAAGAAATTACCAAAAAATTAGTTTCACAGTATGGACGCGATGCAGTCAATGGAGTTATTTTGATTGGAACGAAGCAAATAGAAAAATAAAATAAAAAATATTTATTACAATCAGAAATAAAAGTATATTAACAAACTCATGAAGCACAATACGAAATTACTTTTTATCTTGTTTCTGATTGTTTTCATTCAGCCACAATTTGCTGCAAAGCTAACGTTCAGCACTTCCATTTCAACAATAACTGAAGATTCCGTTTATGCTGTGGTGGAAAAAATGCCACAGTTTCCAGGTGGAAATGCCGCCCGTATTGATTTTTTAAACCAGAATGTGCATTATCCTGAAGAAGCTCAGAAAAATGAGGAACAGGGAAGGGTAATCGTTCAGTTTGTAGTGAACACTTTGGGTGAAATAAAAAATGCAAAAGTTGTAAAAAGTGTTTCTCCAAGTCTCAATCAGGAAGCTTTACGGGTTATCAACTCGTTTCCGGCATGGATTCCGGGAGCTCAAAACGGAAAATTGGTTTCGGTCTATCAGATAATACCGGTTTCATTCAAATATACTCCTGTTATAAAAGATAGTACCACATGGGACATAAACGACAGTACGATTATTATGATTGACAGTCTGAGAATGCCTGTAAATTTCAATCTTAGTGTATTAAATCCCTCTCGAATAGGTTCTGTAAAGGTTCTTAAACCATTCCCCGCAGAGACTAAAGACGAATTAATTAAACAATACGGTTCGCTTGCCGAAAATGGAGTTCTTATTTTAAAAACAAAAAATGATGATTTAGAAATTTTACCAGATTCTACTGCTTCAATTTCTAATTCGTCTAAGACTGAAATAATGCCGGAATTCCCCGGAGGTGAGAAAGAATTGATAAAATACCTGAGTAAAAATGTAAAATATCCTATTGTTGCACGGGAAAATGGAGTTCAGGGAAGGGTTGTTGTTCAGTTTTTTATTACCAGTACCGGTAAAATTAAGGATATAACTATTTTGAAAAGTGTGGAATCCTCTCTGGACTCTGAAGCTATGCGCGTAACAAGTTTAATGCCCGACTGGAGTCCAGCCAAGTTGAATGGAAAACCTGTAAATGTAAAATTTACTATGCCTATTAGTTTCAAAATAGTTGGCTCTGACTATTCAAAAGGAAAAGACGTCTGGAAAAAAAATGATAAAACTATCGTAATACTTGATAACAAAAGACTTCCTTCAGGTTTTGATATAAGTTTAATTTCAATGAATAATCTTACTAATTATGTGGCATTAAAACCTGTGAATAAATCAAAAACAAAAAAACTAGTGGAACAATATGGCTCTGATGCTGTCAACGGGGTTATTTTGATTGGCAGTAAGCAAATAGAAAAATGATGTTGCAATTCGTCAGATTTCAATGTTTAACATTATCCAAATAGTTTAGAATTTGGATTATTATTAAACTAACTATTAATTGTCATGACAAATGATGTGTGTGAGTTTGGTTTATAACCTGACTCCTGCAATTCCTTTTTAAAAATCTATTCGGTTTTTATTTTCGGATTCTACTAATCGAAAATCTGCTTTATCACGGGCAGCAACTCTTAACTATCCTTTATTTTAAAGAGCTTAATACATTCCTCAATACATTTAACTACTTCTAAGGGTTTACCCTAGTGAAGAATCAGGATTTACACTATATATAATTAGGGAAAACACTAGTAAATTTCCCTGACAAATCATATATCTTTGAGTCTTCTAATTTATCACTAAACCTTCTCCAATGAACAAAATTATTATTGTTGACGATCATGCATTGTTTCGTCAGGGAATAAAACTATTGATTGAAAATGAAAACTTTGGCGAAGTAATAGCCGAAGCTAAAAACGGGAAGGAATTTCTTGATTTGTTGGAGATTCATCATCCTGATGTCGTGTTGATGGATATTGAAATGCCCGTAATGGATGGTTTGGAGGCAACAAAACTGGCAATGAAAATGCGTCCTGATTTAAAGATTCTGGTACTTACCATGTTGAGCGAAAAAGAAAACTATTCCGATATGGTAAACGCCGGTGCGTTGGGATTTATGCTGAAAACTTCGGGAAAAGCTGAGTTTGAAAAAGCATTACAAGCAGTCAACAACGGTGATAGTTATTTTTCGAATGAACTTCTGAGACAAATCATTTTAAACGTCGGCAATATGCCACATGTAGTTTCAGAAAAAAGTATCTCTTATAATCTCGATTTTACATCCCGTGAACATGAAATTTTATTGCTATTATGCGAAGGTTTGTCTGTTATCGAAATTGCCAATAATTTAAATCTATGTGTAAAAACAGTTGAAGCCCATCGTTCGACTTTATTAAGAAAAACGAATTCTAAGAATACGATTAATCTAATTTTACACGCAATAAAAAACAAAATGGTTTCAGTCTGATTTATGAATAAAATTCGGATTTACTTTTTGTAAAAATAGTTCCATAAGGTTTATTAATTAGAATCTAAACATATAAGGAACAAGGGTTAGGCTCAAGATCTACACTATTAATCATTAACAATCTCCGTATTTTTACAATTCAGAGTAAACAGCACAACGTAAATTTATTTACAAGTTATTAACTCATAAAATTAATCTGTAGAAAAAATATATATTAGTCAAAAAGTTAGTGAAAGTTTTTATCTTAAAAAATGTTATAAGAAAAATTAGCTTTGTTAATTATAGATATGTTTCTGTTTGTTTACAACGAATAGACAACCTGAATCAGGTTGCCTCTTCGTTGTAAAACAGAATTCAACAAATCACTATATTTCCCCACTAAATATCCATGTTCGATTAGTTTTTCTGTATCTTTGTAGTTCACATTTTAAAAAGAAGATTATGAAAACACTCGAACCAACTTTATTATGGAGTTTTTTCCATGATATCAATCAGATTCCCCGTCCTTCGAAAAAGGAAGAAAAAGTAATTGCTTACCTGAAAGCATTCAGTAATAAGCACAAACTGGAAACCAAAGTAGATGCTGCCGGTAATGTGCTGATATGCAAACAACCCACTGCCGGTTACGAAAACCGGAAAATGATAATACTACAGGCACACATGGATATGGTGTGCGAAAAAAACAGCGACACGCAATTTAATTTTGATACCGACCCGATTCAGACATGGATTGATGGCGATTGGGTAAAAGCAAAAGGAACTACACTTGGAGCTGATAACGGAATCGGAATGTCGATGATGTTGGCCGTACTGGCATCTGCTAATTTAAAACATCCTGGATTGGAATGTTTGTTTACCGTGGACGAAGAAACCGGTTTGACCGGAGCTTTTGCACTAGATAATAACCTGTTGAAAGGTGAAGTATTGATTAATCTGGATTCGGAGGACGATGGAGAAATCTTTGTGGGTTGCGCCGGTGGAATTGATACCACAGCCGTGTTGCCTTATACAGCAGAGAAATCAAGAGAAGGTTATTTTGCGTTTAAAGTTACTGTAAAAGGATTGACAGGCGGTCATTCGGGTGATGATATTGATAAAGGTCGTGGCAATGCAAACAAAATATTGAACCGCTATTTGTGGAATGTCAGTAAAACAACTGACTTGCAACTGCATAAATTTGATGGTGGAAACCTGCGGAATGCCATTCCGCGTGAAGCAACTGCAACCGTTTCTGTACCTTGGTCGGAAAAAGAAAATGTGCGTATCATGCTGAATGTTTATATTGCTGAAATAGAAAAAGAACTCGGAGATGTGGAACCAAAGCTTCAAATTACACTCGAATCCGAAAAATTACCCGAAACAGCTATCGACAAAAAAACGACAGAAGCATTATTGAATGTACTTTATGCCTGCCCTCACGGCGTGAAAGACATGAGCAAAGACATGCCCGGACTTGTGGAAACGTCCACCAATCTAGCATCAATTAAAATGCAACCCAACCATACGATTTTAATCACAACCAGTCAGCGCAGTTCGGTCGATTCTGCAAAATATGATATTGCCCATCAGGTGGAAGCGGTTCTGACTCTTGCAGGTGCAACGGTTACGCATGGTGATGGATATCCGGGGTGGAAACCAAATCTGAACTCAGAAATTCTGAAAACTGCTCAAGAAAGTTACCGTAAATTATTTGATGCTGAACCAAAAGTGCGTGCCATTCATGCCGGACTGGAATGTGGACTCTTCCTCGAAAAATATCCACATTTAGATATGATTTCCATTGGTCCGCAAATGTATGGAGTTCATTCACCTGACGAACGATTAAGTATTTCTTCCACACAAAAATGCTGGAAATGGCTTGTTGATATATTAGCTGCAAAATAATGAAAAAACCAAACAAACGAAAAATAATCAACGACCCTGTTTTTGGATTTATCAATATTCCAAATGATTTTTTGTACGATATTATTCAGCATCCCTATTTTCAGAGACTAAACAGAATCAAGCAATTAGGTTTGACATCCGTTGTATATCCCGGAGCTCAACACACCCGCATGCAACATTCACTGGGTGCAATGCATCTAATGGGCGAAGCGATTGCTCAACTTCGACAGGAAGGTCATGAAATTACTCCAGCGGAAGCAGAAGCAGTTCGTGCCTGTATTTTATTGCACGATATTGGTCACGGACCATTTTCACATACAATGGAACACAGTTTGGTGAGCAAAATCAGTCACGAAGAAATTTCGCTGTGGATGATGCAGCAAATCAATGTCGAGATGGAAGGCCGGCTGGATATGGCACTTGAAATCTTTACCAATGTGTATCCTAAAAAGTTTCTGCATCAGCTTGTCTCCAGTCAGTTAGACATGGATCGGCTGGATTATTTGAGTCGCGATAGTTTTTATTCGGGTGTAAGTGAGGGAATTATAGGTGCTGCCCGGATTATCAAAATGTTGAATATTCACAACGATCAACTTGTTGTCGAAGCAAAGGGAATTTATTCCATTGAAAAGTTTTTGGTGGCTCGCAGGCTTATGTACTGGCAGGTTTATTTGCATAAAACTGCGGTTGCCGCTGAAATCATGTTGCTGAACATTCTGAAACGGGCAAAAGAACTTGCCGGAAGAGGTGAAACACTTTTCGCGTCTCCGGCTTTAGCTTATTTTCTTTATAATGAGATTAATGATCAGAATTTTATGCTTTCGGAT
>JBBRTR010000014.1:0-33198 GCA_038244215.1 Bacteroidales bacterium | reverse complement strand
GCTTCTTCCACCAAAAATTCTGTCAATAGATTCTTAGTAAAACCCTGACCAAATCCGAGATTCATATAAATAGTTATCGGCTGGGCTGAAGTAGTTTCTGGTAGCAGTTTTACTTCCGTTTCAGTAAACTGAATGTTCAATTCCGTTTCAATTGCTTTCAGTTCGGGCAGATCTTCCGCTTTTATCAGACAAACCGATATTCCTGATTTCCCTGCACGGGCAGTACGTCCGCTTCTGTGCGTATAATATTCAGGTTTTTCGGGCAAATGATAATGAATGATATAATCGAGATCTTTCACATCGATTCCACGCGCTGCAATATCAGTGGCAACGAGCAAATTGATTCTGTTTTTACGGAAACCCCGCATTACTTTATCACGCATTTCCTGATTCAGGTTGCCATGAAGTGCATCCGCTGTGACCTCAAAACCTGCTAATTGTTTAGCCAGACGTTTTGCAGCCGTTTTGGTGCGACAAAATAAAATTCCACGCTGTTCGGAATGACCTGACAAATAAGCTTTCAGATAATCCAGTTTGTCACCCTGTTTGTAAATCAGGTATTGGTGTTCGATTTTCTGATTTACAAATTCTTCTGCATTAATTCTTATTTCTACAAAATCGGGACGAAGATAGTCACGGATAAGTTGCTTCACATCGTCGGGCATCGTAGCTGTAAAAAGCATATTGGTAATCCCTTTTTTGCACGAACGCAAGATAGTATCAATCTCAGTTTTGAAGCCCATATTCATCATTTCGTCGGCTTCGTCAAGCACCAGATATCTCAAAGAATCCAATTTCAATGCTTTGCGTTCCAGTAAATCGAGTAACCGTCCCGGAGTTGCCACCACCACATGGGTTGAACGTTTCAGACGTTGAATCTGATCTTCAATTGGAGCTCCACCATAAACAGATTCGGCAAAAACACGGGATAAATGTTTGGAGAAAAGAAAGAATTCACGAGCCACTTGTTGCCCAAGTTCACGGGTTGGAACAAGAACCAGTGCCTGAATCTCTGGTAATTTCGGATCGATTGTCTGAAGAATGGGCAAACAGAAAGCAGCTGTTTTTCCGGTGCCCGTTTGAGCAACCGCAACCAAATCGGTATTATGCTGAAGAATATGCGGAATAGTCTTAATCTGAATTGCAGTAGGTTCTGAAATCTTATTTTCCTGAAGTGACAGAAGAATGTTGTCGTTTATTCCTAATTCGGAGAAAGTCATTTTATTTTTTTTAGTTTAATTCCCTCAAAAAGAGAAAGTGACGGCAAAGGTACTCGTTTTTGGGCGATTCTTCTTCTACAAGAAACAGATTTCGTGCAACTTTCATAAGATTAGGATGAATAAATTACAAGTATTTCCTTGTTATCAATTGCAAATCAAATATAATTGTACTGTTTTATCTCTCTCATTAACACGCCAGTCTGGAATTATTCTTTATATTTGCCAGCAAATAAATCTAATATTATCACATGAAAGGATTTCATAATTCTCATAAAATTTGCATTACCCTACTCTTGTTGTTTTCAATTTTCACAGCAACTTACGCCGGTTCAATTGAAAAATCAAACTATAATAAAATCATTTACAACGCATTTATCGCTCGCGATATGAATAAATGGGCAGAGTTGATACATACTATTGAAACTACCAACGATCTGAAAACCGTTGATAATAAACTGGAACTTATCAATTATTATTACGGATATATCGGTTATTTGATGGGAAAAAAGCAATATGAACTTGCGGGAAAACTGATTGACAAAGGGGAAAATCTGATTGAAGAAGTGCTGCACCAGTCACCCAATAATGCAACAGATTATTCATTCAAAGGTGCTTTTCTTGGATTTAGAATCGGCATTTGCCATTACAAAGCCATTTTTTATGAATCTGATAGTAAATCGAATGTAAATAAAGCCCTGGAACTGGATCCGAATAATGTACAGGCGTTGATTGATAAGGGAAATATGTTATTTTATGCACCCCGCATTTTTGGAGGTGACAAACAAAAAGCGCTCGGCTATTTTCTAAATGGAGTAGCTGTTATGGAAAAGAAAAAAGAAACCAATGAAAACTGGGTATATTTAAACTTACTTACCATGCTTGCCAGTGCTTACGAAAAAAATGATAATTTGCCTCAGGCCCGTGCAACTTACGAAAAAATCCTCCACATCGAACCCAATCTTATTTGGGTAAAAAATGACCTCTATCCTAAACTTCTTGTCAAGATGAAGGCACATGGAAAAGGGTAAATAGGTACTTCCGAACTACGATTTCCTACTTCCGAAGTAGGATGAGGTACTTCCGAACTACGTTGAGGTACTTCCGAACTACGATTTCCTACTTCCGAAGTAGGATGAGGTGCTTCCGAACTACGATTTCCTACTTCCGAACTAGGATGAGGTACTTCCGAACTACGATGAGGTACTTCCGAACTCCGATTTCCTACTTCCAAACTCCGATGAGGTACTTCCGAACTCCGATGAGGTACTTCCGAACTACGATTGCCTACTTCCGAACTCCGATTGACTGCTTCCGAAGTAGGAAAAGGTGCTTGTTTCGATCGAGTGTTAACTAAAACTTTCACGGGCAACCGCTTGCATTCACTTTAACTCCATAGGGTGTATTCGGACATTTATCCAGATAATCGGGCACACCGTCTTTATCAGAATCAAACGGACAACCATCACCATCCACAGCAATTCCAACTGGAGTATCAGGACATTTGTCGCGATAATCGGGCACACCATCCTTATCGGAATCCAAAGGACAGCCGTTTGCATCAACTTTTACACCCGGTGGTGTCGATGGACATTTATCCCTGTAATCGGGTACTCCGTCCTGATCCCTGTCGACAGGACAACCACGAGCATCCACTTCAACACCGAGAGGTGTATCCGGACATAGATCAAATTTATCTGCAACACCATCTTTATCTTTATCTCTCAATTTTCCAAATGAGAAAACCAAACTTAGCAAATGCTCACCCCAAGCATCATTTGCATTACTGATGAACGGATCTTTGGTCATATGCTGATCATGAATATCACTGTTCGAAAAATTATAAATGTACTGGTACTGAATGGCTACGTTTTCGCTTATCTTAAATTTTAAACCAAATCCAAGAGGTATAATTAAATCGGTACCGTTAATATTGGCTCTCGGAGGAGTAAGCGGATTGTTAGTAGGTTTTTTTCCATAAGAAGCAATTCCTAATCCAAACGACAAAAAAGGAGATATTTTTGAATCGGAACTCAGAAAATATCCATTGTCAAATTTAAAATGACCATAAGCTGTCAAGTCAAATTTCATACACAGAAAATTGTAATCGGTACTATTCCAGCGTCCGTAATAGCCATAATTTCCTAACATACCAAAATCAAAGGAAGAAGTCAGGTAGGTTGAAAACGATAATCCTCCTGATAAATAACCTTGTGGGATACCAGGATCTACATGTCCGAAATCAAAAATCCCATTGCCGCCATAATCACCTTCGTAAACCGTTTTGCCGAGAGTTAACCCCAGTGCATATTTATTTTCTTCAGTTTGTGAGTGAGCAATTTGCAAAGTCGTTAAAAACAAACTGAGAAATAAAGTTTTTAATTTCATAAGAAGGGATTTTATATTTTTCTATTTATCAAAAAAGATATATCTGTTAGGATTATCATTTATTTTAGAAACAATACAAAATTTGAAATGTTTACAATTTTAGGAAAGAAAATAAAAACTCCAGCGGATTAAAATTAGATTCTGCTGTTCAAAAACGGATATCTTGTTTTTAAATCCATTTGTCTTTTCAATAAATTTATCTGAAACTTTTGAAATTCATCCGATTCGGGAAACAACGGACGATGTGATAAATCTGCTACTAGTTGTTCGAATTCTTTTTTCATTTTGAGAGTTGTCTGATCGAAATAAGTTTCGGAAAAACGTTGCCAGATATACTCCACAGCTACGTCGGAAGGATGAAACATATCGGACGCATAAAAGCGATAATCACGTAATTCGTCCATCATAATTTCGTAAGCCGGAAAATAATGAATATTCTCAAACTGTTCCTGAAGTTCACTCACGGCAAGCAACAAGGTGCTTTTGCTGACAGAATTTTCTGTTGCACCATCTTTCAAGTGTCGGATGGGACTCACGCTCAAAATTATCTGTAATTCCGGGTTTGTGTTCATCAAACTGCAAACCAGACAATTGTATGCATCAACAATTTCGCCAACTTCAAGTCTTCGACGATTGAATCTGTCAGCAGGCAATTTATGACAATTGGAAACTACATATCCACTCTCTTTTTCTTCATAAACCCACGCTGTTCCAAAAGTCAGCATTAAAACATCCGTTTGACGAATTAGAGCAGAAGATTTCTCAAACCTGTCGTTTATTCTATCAAGACATCCTTCAGCCGAAGTATCTGAAAACGCGCTGCTATGCGAAAAACTTTGCCATAAACCCTTGTATTCAAAAATATCAGCGGATGTAAATTTTTTATTTCCAAGCAAAAGGTCAATACTGTTTTTGATTGAAACCGGATTATAAAGCACACCGAAAGGGTTGAAGTCCGTTTTGAAATAAACTTCCTGCATTTTCTTACCGATATTTTCGGCAAAACATGAACCAAGAGTCATAATGCTATTTTCGTAGTCAATTTTCAGCTTACTCGAAGGAATTTCCACTTTGGTTTGAAACATATCTTTTAGTTTTTATATACAGCAAAATTAGAACAAATAATTTAATGAACAAAAAAGTGAGTGTCTTTCCATTTTATACTGAAAAACCATCACGATTTAACCTTAAATGAGTACTTTTGCGTACGTATTCCAATTCGTATCAAAATCCAAATCCAAATTAAATCAAATTGAAATGAAAAAAATTATGTATTTATTTACAGCAATTGTTTGCTTTTACTCAGCAAATACATTTGCTCAAAAAAAAGCTTTTGCCATCGAGGATTTATATAAAATCCACAATGTAGGTGCAGCGGTTGTTTCGCCCGATGGAAAACAAATTGCTTTTACCGTTACAAATCAGGATTTAGCCAAGGGAAAATCGTTGAGCGATATTTACATTATGGATGTTGACGGAAAAAACAAGACAAAAATTATTGATAGCGATAAAAGCAATTACAATCCAATATGGACATCGGATAGTAAAAACTTGTATTACCAATCAGCCGAATCCGGTTCAGCACAGGTTTATCTTTACACATTCAGTGATAAAAAATCAAAAAAGATCACTGATTTCTCAATGGGTGTTTCCGATCCGGTTCTTTCGCCCGACAATAAACTAATTGCGTTTTCGGCTGAAGTCTATCCCGAATTTGGCGCTGACAGCAAAAGCAACGCATTAACTGATTCATTGGCAACACATGGTCCGGTTCAGGCATACGTTGCCGATCATTTGCTGTTCCGTCATTGGACAGAATATGCAGCCGGAAAATACTCGCACATTATTCTTTATAATATTGAAAAACAAACGTATACAGATTTAACTCCGGGAAATTTTGTTTCACCTGTATTTATGCTTGGTGGTGGCGTTGGATATAGCTTTTCGCCCGACAGCAAAGAACTTTGCTATGTTTCAAACCACGATTCACACCCCGAAGCTTCGACTAATGCCGATCTTTTTCTTGTTCCGGTTACAGGTGGAGAAGTTGTAAATATTACCAAAGACAACAAAGCATGGGACGGCTGGCCGGTTTATTCGCCTGATGGAAAATACCTTGCTTACCGCAAACAGCTGATTCCGGGTTATGAATCGGATAAATTCAATATCGCGCTGTATAACAGACAAACCCGTGATTCTAAAATAATAACAGAGAATTTCGATAACTGGGTTAACGATTTTAAATGGAATGCCGATTCGAAATCAATTTATTTTGTGGGCGAAGTAATGGGCAATCAACCACTCTACAACATTGATATCAACTCAAAAACCATAATGCCCATAAGTGGCGAAAAAGCGATTTTCAGTTTCGATTTGGATAAAAAAGGCTATTTATATTATACGGCAAATACGGTTGGAAAACCGTCGGAAATGTATCGTCTGAAATTAGCTGACAAAAAAGTAACGCAATTGACTTCGTTCAATGAAGAACTGGAAAAAACGGTGGATATCCGTCCTGCCGATACCATGTGGGTTGCAGGAGCTGATGGAGTAAAAGTGGAAGTATTTATTGTAAAACCTCATAATTTCGATCCGAATAAAAAATATCCTTTGATTATGAATGTTCATGGCGGACCGCAAAGTCAGTGGATGAATTCATTTCGTGGCGACTGGCAGGTTTATCCGGGTGCCGGTTACGTGTTGGCTTACCCAAATCCTCACGGCTCAACCGGTTACGGACAAGCTTATACCCGCGAAATTTCGGGTGATTGGGGCGGAAAACCATTCGAAGATTTGATGAAAGTAACCGATGCACTTTCCAAACTTTCGTACGTGGATTCTACCCGAATGGGAGCTATGGGATGGTCGTATGGTGGATATATGATGAACTGGTTTCAGGCCAAAACAAAACGTTTCAAATGCCTGGCATCCATGATGGGACTCTACGATTTACGTTCGATGTGGGGAACAACTGAAGAACTTTGGTTTCCGAATTTTGATTTAAAAGGACAGCCCTGGAATTCGGATTTGTACAAAAAGTTTTCACCTTCGGAATATGTAAAAGATTTTGCTACTCCGGCCTTAATCATAACCGGACAGCTAGATTTCCGGGTTTCGTATACGCAAAGTCTCCAGTATTTTACAACCTTGCAAACGCTTGGAATTCCATCTCGTTTGATTATTTTGAAAAACGACGGACATTGGCCGAATACTGTAAAATCTATGCCGTTATATTACGATGCACATCTGGATTGGTTCCACAAATACCTCGGTGGTGATCCGGCACCTTACGATGTGGATAAAATGGTAAAAAATCAGGCGTTTACTGAGAAATAAATTAGAACAACATTAAAAAAGACGGCTAAAAACATTTTTCAGATTTTAGCCGTCTTTTATTTGATATCAAAATCATCGGCATCTTTCCAAACTGCAAATTTTTGACGGTAGCGTTGCAATGATTCATTTAGAATTTCGTAGGTCTCGATGGAAGTTTTATTTTCAGGAAAAGAAAGTAATGATTTTCCTTTAAAATCAATCAAATCCGAATGACCGTTATATTCAATTCCGAGTCCGTCAATTCCTATTCGATTCAAGCCACACACATACGATTGATTTTCGATAGCCCTTGCTTTCAATAGAATATCCCAGTGGTTGATTCGTTTCTCTGGGAAATTAGCCACATAAATGAGTAAATCGTATTCGTTGTTTACATTTCTCGCCCAAACCGGAAAACGAAGGTCATAACATACCAAAACGCAAATATTGAATTCACAATAGTTGACGATCATGCGTTTGTCACCCGCTGAAAAGTGATTCTGTTCGCCACCCATCGAAAAAAGATGGCGTTTATCGGCGGTTTGAATTTCGCCATTGGGAAAAACAAAAAACGCACGATTATAAATTTTATCGTTTTCGTTTGCAATAAAACTACCTGTAATTGCCAGTCTATATTTTACAGCCCAAGATCGAAGATTTTGAACAGTTTCGCCTTCCATTGTTTCGGCCAAATGCAAATCATCAATACAAAACCCGGTTGTGAACATTTCAGGCAGCACCACGAGGTCGGTTTGACCAGACAACAAAGCAATTTGCTCACCAGTTCGTTCAAGATTGGCTGCTTTATCTGCCCAAAAAATAACATCCTGGATTAAAGTAATTTTCATGATTTTACTGCGTGTTATTTGCTCGCTTCGTTCGTGTTATTATTTGTCAATTCAACACTACCAACGATGAACGATGAACGATAAACGATGAACTATTATCTACCGACCAGAATCAACCGAATTAATATCAAATCTTTCAGGATGTTTTGGAGTCACCACTTTATAAAAGGCCTTAATCTTTTCCATATCAGCATTTTCATCACCCGAAGGATAAATAATCCCGGTGATTCCCATTTCTTTTTTTGCGTAATCGATATAAGCAAGTTGTATCGGAACATTTGCTTTTACTGCAATATAATAAAATCCCATTTTCCACTTTTTTACCCGACTGCGAGTTCCTTCGGGAGTTACTGCTACATGAAATTTCTCGTGAATTTTAAATTCATCTGCAACCTGATCTGTTACCGAAGTTTTTTTAGAACGATCGACTGCAATTCCACCCATATTTCGAAAAAAAATACCCAACGGGAAGAAGAACCACGATTTTTTCATCAAAAAAGATGATTTACGACCTAAAGACCAATAATATAATTTTCCGATCAAGAAATCCCAATTGCTGGTATGTGGTGCTATACAAATCACACTTTTGGCTGGTTCTTCCACTGACACAACTGCTTTCCATCCTATTTTTTTAAAAACCCACCGACTAAATTTTTTCATTATTCTTTTTTATTGTTTGTAACTCCGACAAAATTACTTCTTTTAAAGTAATGTACAAGTTGTTGATAACTATTTTCATGATGAATCGAATCAATTTACTAACTTTGTATTCTAATAAAAACCGTACCCTTTATCATCGAAGTGAGGCGAATTCCCCCTTTAGGGGGTTAGGGGGCAATCTTGCACATTTCTTATGGATCTATCTTTTCTCAACGAACTAAATGAAAGTCAACGCCATGCGGTGGAATATACCGATGGAGCATCGCTGGTGATTGCCGGTGCCGGTTCGGGCAAAACACGCGTTTTGACTTACAAAATAGCCTATCTTTTAAAAAAAGGAATGGCGCCATCTTCCATTCTGGCACTTACATTTACCAATAAAGCTGCCCGCGAAATGAAAGAACGAATCGCGAGCATGGTGGGCGAAAAAACGGCGCGTTACCTTTGGATGGGGACTTTTCACTCGGTTTTTTCCAGAATTTTGCGCTCGGAAGCAGAACGAATCGGTTATTCGAAGAATTTTACTATTTACGATTCATCCGATTCCAAAAGCCTGATCAAAAGTATTGTAAAAGAACTGAAACTGGACGATAAAACCTACAAACACGGTTTCGTTCAATCGCGGATTTCGTATGCAAAAAACAACCTCATTACACCAAATGCCTATGCTGCCAATACCGACATTTTAAAGGCGGATGATGCATCTCGGATTCCACTCGCAAAACAAATTTACGAAATCTACTGCAACCGTTGTAAACAAGCAGATGCGATGGATTTCGACGATTTGTTGTTACAAACCAATATTTTGTTTCGTAATTTTCCTGATATTTTGCAAAAATACCAGCATTTATTCGGTTACATACTGGTTGATGAGTATCAGGACACCAACTTTGCGCAGTATATGATTGTAAAAAAGCTGGCCGAAGTTCACGAAAAGATTTGCGTAGTCGGTGATGATGCACAAAGTATTTATTCATTTCGGGGAGCCAATATCGATAATATTCTGACTTTTAAAAATGCGTATAAAAATGCACAAATCTTCAAGCTGGAACAAAATTATCGTTCAACTAAAACGATTGTAAATGCAGCCAACAGCTTGATTGACAAAAATACACAACAGATACGGAAAACTGTATTTTCAGAAAAAGAAACCGGAAAACCAATTAAAGTATTGAGCGTTTTTACCGATTTTGAAGAAGGCTTTGTTGTGGCCAACAATATTTCTGATTTACGTTTTGATAATTACCGGTATCAGGATATTGCAATACTTTATCGCACCAACTCGCAATCGAGAGTCATGGAGGAAGCCTTGCGCAAACAAGGAATTCCCTACAGGATTTATGGCGGTTTGTCGTTTTATCAACGCAAGGAAATAAAAGATGTAATTGCGTATTTTCGTTTGGTTTGCAATCCGAATGACGAAGAAGCGTTGAAACGAATAATCAATTATCCTGCACGTGGAATAGGCGATACAACAGTGAACAAACTAATTGAATGCTCACAGCTTCATGCAGTTAGTGCATGGGAAGTATTGACCGACATGCTAAAATACAATTTGCCGGTCAATGCCGGAACAGCTAATAAGTTGGCACAATTCCGTGCAATGATTGATGTTTTTGCAGAACAGGTTTCTACTCAAAATGCTTACGACCTGGCAAACAGCATTATCAAAACTTCGGGTGTAATTGCCGACACGTATACCGATCGTTCGCCTGAAAGTATGAGCCGACAAGAAAATGTTCAGGAATTATTGAAAGCGATTCACGAATTTGGCGAATCAAAACAAGCCAATGGAGAATCGAACACCCTCCTACCCGACTTTTTATCTGAAGTTTCGCTTCTTACTGATCAAGACACAGACAAAGAAACAGATAAAGACAAAGTTACTTTAATGACGGTTCATGCGGCCAAAGGGTTGGAATTCAAAGCAGTTTTCATTGTTGGAATGGAAGAAGAGTTATTTCCGTCACCATTTTGTACACAAAGCGAACGCGAATTGGAAGAGGAACGCCGCTTATTTTACGTGGCAATTACACGTGCTGAAGAACTTTGTTTTATCAGTTATGCAAAATCACGTTTCAAAAATGGAAAAACAAATTTCGCTAATCCAAGTCGTTTTATCAAAGATATCGATGTGCAGTTTTTGGATATGCCTGAAGAAGTAAAACCTAAACGAGCCCGGATCGGCGATTGGGACGATGACGTGGAAACAGAACGAAACCGTTTTCAGAGTTCATTCTCCAAACAGGTAATTCGTGAGAACATCCTGCCTCAAAATCCGAAACGTTTAGTAAAATTAAGTTCCACTGATACCAACAAAATTCCGGTTCAAAATAATTCATTCCCTACAGGATCTTTCGTAAAACATAGTATTTTCGGCATCGGTAAAATCATTGAAACAAGCATTGTAAACGGAAATGAAAAAGCAGAAATTGATTTTGGTGAAAAAGGTACAAAATCGTTATTATTGAAATTTGCCAAGCTGGAAGTACTTAAATAGCGGGTAGTTGTCAGTTAACAGTTTGTAGTTTAGACTATTCATAAAATATAAGTTTAAAATCGTAAAATTGAAAGAATTAATTTTATCTTTGTAATTCAAATCATTCCAAACAAACCAATCTGAAATTAATAAAAATAAATAAAATTATGGCAAAAACAAATGTTGAAGAAATTAAATTTCAAAATTCAGACAAACTGAAAGCATTGCAACTAGCGATGGATAAAATTGAAAAAGACCACGGAAAAGGCACAATCATGCGAATGGGTGACACAAAAGTGGAAGATATTTCTTTTATTTCGACCGGGTCAATCGGTTTAAATGTGGCATTAGGCATTGGCGGTTATCCACGTGGACGCGTCATCGAAATTTACGGACCAGAATCGTCGGGTAAAACAACCCTCGCCATTCATGCTATTGCCGAAGCTCAAAAAGCTGGTGGTATTGCTGCATTTATCGATGCTGAGCACGCATTCGATCGTTTTTATGCTGAAAAACTAGGTGTAAATATTGAAGAATTATTGATTTCACAACCCGATAACGGTGAACAAGCATTAGAAGTTGCCGATCAATTAATCCGCTCTTCAGCTGTTGATATCGTAGTCATTGACTCAGTTGCAGCCTTGACACCAAAAGCCGAGTTAGAAGGCGATATGGGCGATTCAAAAATGGGATTGCAAGCTCGTTTGATGTCACAAGCATTACGTAAACTAACTGCCAATATCAGCAAAACCAATACAACCTGTATTTTTATCAATCAGTTACGTGAAAAAATCGGGGTTATGTTCGGAAATCCTGAAACAACAACCGGTGGTAATGCATTGAAATTCTATGCTTCAGTACGATTGGATATTCGTCGTATCGGTCAGTTGAAAGACGGTGAAGAAGCAATTGGTAACCAAACTCGTGTGAAAGTTGTGAAAAACAAAGTGGCTCCACCGTTCCGTAAAGCTGAATTTGACATTATGTACGGCGAAGGGATTTCAAAAACCGGTGAAATCATTGACCTGGGAGTTGAATACGGTATTATCAAGAAAAGCGGTTCATGGTACAGTTATGGTGATACAAAATTAGCTCAAGGACGCGATGCTTCAAAACAATTGATTAAAGATAATCCTGAATTAGCCACCGAACTGGAAGCTAAAATTGTGGAAGCGATTCAAAATAAATAGTTTACAGAGTTTGTAAAGTTTATAAAGTAAAAAGTTCTAAAGTCTACGTTGACTTTAGAACTTTTTTCATTTCTGTATAGCTTTTGTAATTCTCATTTCGCAGGCTTTGCAATCAAAAGTCAGTTCGTATACCTGATCGTTATTTTTCAGGAATAATGGCTCTTTAAATGTTGCTTTGTAGCCTTCTTTCGGACACCAACCCATCGTGTATTTGATACAATGTTTTGTAAACATAAGTGGCACGCCTTCTACTGCTTTCACTTCAAATCCCGGCATAATCTCTTCCACACCGTGTTCGCGGTAAAAAGTTTCAGAAAGCTGATTAGTCACATTTCCCAAATAAGTCAGTTGTTTTTGAGGAAAGTCAGCCGGTTTAGCGTCGTGTTTTAGTGCACGAACATACGATTTTTCCCGAACCACATCCAATTGTTCAATTGCCAACCTGCGCCATTCACTTAATTGCGATGCAGGGAAAAACCAGGGAGAATTAATTTCTATCTGAATATCTGTTGCTTCATAAATAGTATTCCCAAGCTTGGAAAGCTGATTTTTGATATTTTCAATAACTGCGTCAGGTTTTTGTGCCGATTGTTTTTCATTACCTATTTCAAATGTGCTTGAAACGCCATCTTCATCGGTCAATTGAATGGCAAAACCGCTTTCGGTTTCTTTAAAAAGCATCTTCACTCCTACTTTTCGTTCGGAGGTCTTGCCTTTCAATACTTTTTCAAAAGCCTGATCCTGATTTCGATATAAAAATGCACCAACATCCATACGTGGCATATCAGCAGGAAAAACTTGTGCTTTTTGAACACGATTCCCCTCTCCTCGAGGAGAGGGGTTAGGGGTGAGGTTCTCAACACGGTTTACACGAAATCCGGTCAAATCACCATGTTTATTGATAAAGCAAAGTCCATCACCATTATTCAATAAATGTCCGTTGTGAACTTCAAAAAAATTACGCCCAATATAAGTTACTTTACCAATCGGTTCACCCAAAGATTTAGGCGTATCAGGTTGAATAATATCGGCTTTCCTTCCGTGCAGAAAATAATCTGTTGCACCTCGACGGAAACTTTTTTCGGGATTCGGTTCGAAAAAGAAAGTAGTTTTTCCAGACGAAGCTCGTTTATAAGCTGAATTTCCATCCAAAATTACATCTAATTTCTTTCGGTAATAAGCAGTTATATTCTTCACATAATCGGCATCTTTCAACCGTCCTTCAATTTTGAACGAAGTCACACCTGCCAGCATCATTTCTTCCAACGAATCGGATTGATCTAAATCTTTCAGGGAAAGCAAATGTTTGTTTTTGAGCAAAATATTGTCATCAGAATCCACTAAACTATAAGGCAAACGACAATACTGAGCGCATTGTCCACGATTGGCAGAACGACCACAATTGGCTTCGCTCATATAACACTGACCGCTGTAACTCACGCACAACGCACCATGAACAAAAGCTTCAAGCTCCACATCCGTTTGAGATGAGATTTCAGATAGTTGAGCCAAAGTCAATTCGCGTGCTAAAACAACTCTTGAAAATCCAACATCTTGTAAAAATCGAACTTTTTCAACCGTTCTATTGTCAGTTTGAGTGCTTGCATGGAGTGCAATCGGAGGTAAATCCAGTTTCAAAATGCCCATATCCTGCACAATCAAAGCATCTGCTCCGGCATTGTAAACCTGATGGATCAATTTTTCTGCTTCCGGTAATTGTTCATCGGTTAGTATTGTATTCAAAGCCACCAACACTTTCGCACGATATTGATGAGCATATTTTACTAATATTTCAATATCTTCCACTGAATTGGCTGCAGCAGCACGTGCGCCAAATTGTGATGCACCAATATAAACGGCATCAGCTCCGTGATTGATAGCTGCCAAACCACATTCAAGGTCTTTGGCGGGGGAAAGTAGTTCTATAGTATGCATGAAATGTTTATAAGTGAAATTTAAAAGTATGAAAAGGATCGAAAGTCATAATTTCTTCAAATCTATTTCTTCTTTACTAAAATGCAAATCCATTTGTGGAAAAGGAATAGTTATATTGTTTTCATTAAATCGCTGATTTATGATTATTCTTATTTCGCTTTTCACTTTTTCAATCCTGAAAATATGTTCACTGAAGAACAATACCTGAAAGTCGAGTGAAGAATTTCCAAAATTGAGTAAACGAACATTTACAGATTCTTTATTAGAGATGTCGGGGTGTTCAAATGTGCTTTCCTTCAAAATCTTCATCACCAAATTCACATCACTTCCGTAGGCAACTCCTACATTTATTTTAAATCGAGTCTGCTTCGATTGATGACTCCAATTAATAACTTTATTTGTAGTAATCAGTGAATTAGGAATAATTATTGAAATTTCATCCCGGTTTAACCCGACCGATGTTCTCAGTCCAATTTCCTGAATTTTAATAATATCACCATCGATTTCCAGAATATCATCTATTCTAATCGATCGCTCGGAAAGCAAAATTATACCGGATACAATATCATTGAAAGTCTGTTGCAAACCCAATCCTATACCAACCAATAAAGCAGCAGAACCCGCTAAAAGTACTGTTACTCGAATGCCAATTGTTTGTAGTGAAAGGGTAATTGCCACGATCCATATTACATACTTTATGATCTGAAATAAGGAATAGGTATTTCCTGAATCCAGTTTATGTAATTCATTTCTGCGAAAAAGAGCTTTTTTAATTAGCCATAACAACAGTTTAGTAACTAAAAAAATGAGTAAAAGAATGACAAGCGTGTAAAGCTTTATTTCATTTTTCCCTATTTTCAGTAAATCCAGATCAATTATATTTGATATTGCTTCCATGTTAAGAACTCATACTACGTTTTGTAGAAATAACTTTAATGAATTTTCGTCAAATCATATGGAGTTTCCTGATATACGAAGTAATTCAGCCAGTTGGTAAAAAGCAGATTGGCGTGACTCCGCCAGCGAACAAGTGGTTCGTTATCAGGATCATCATTCAAATAATAATTTTTAGGCATATTGATAGGTAAATCTTTTGCCAGATCGCGTTTGTATTCTGTATCCAAGGTGTTAGGCGAGTATTCTGAATGTCCGGTAATAAAGAATTCCCGACCATTTCGTGCCATAGCCATATAGACACCCGATTCCGGTGATTCGGAGAGTAAAGTCAGGTCCGGATTTTTCAAAATATCCTCAGCGCGAACTTCAGTATATCGACTGTGAGGAACATAAAAAATATCATCGAAACCTCGAAAAATCGGATTTAGTTTATCAAAATTGACATGTTCAAACACGCCGAACATTTTTTCTTTCAACTTACATTTCGGCACTCCATAATAATGATACAAACCTGCTTGTGCCGCCCAACAGATAAAAAAAGTAGAAGTCACATGGTTTTTGGCCCAATCCATTATTTTTGTAAGTTCAGACCAATAGGTAACTTCCTCGAATTCCAGTAGTTCTACAGGAGCTCCTGTTATAATCATACCATCATAATTGCTTTGGTTGACCTCATCAAATGTTTTATAAAACGACATAAGATGTTCAATAGGTGTATTTTTGGAAGTATGACTTTCCATATGCATAAAGTCGATTTCAATCTGCAAAGGTGAATTTGACAACAAACGAATTAAATCCGTTTCGGTAGTGATTTTAACTGGCATTAAATTCAGTATCAGAATTTTCAACGGACGGATTTCCTGAGTAGAAGCACGTTCGGAATCCATCACAAAGATGTTTTCTTTGAGTAAAGCATCAACTGCCGGCAAAGTAACAGGAATATTTAATGGCATATCATTAAGTTTGAAATGTTTGAAATGTTTGAAAGTTTGAAAGTTTGAAAAGTTAGAGAAAAATAGTGAAAATTAAAAAGCTCAAACAATATTAAGTTTTTACTTTATGAACTTTAAGAACTTTATAAACTCATTAAAAGTATTTTCTGTATATATCCCAATATGCCTCACTACCAATAAAATCCTCTAAAAATTCATTTAATTTGGCAAGCAATAAAGGTGATTTAATATGAACAACCCAAGCCTGTTGTTGTTCAAAACCAATTGGTAAAGAGATATCAATATTTGGATATTGTATTTTTAATCTTTTGGCAAATTGCTCATCACAAATTGTATATTTTATTTTTCCATCCGAAACTAACTTCACAATTTGCTCTGAACTAAGATCTTTTATTTCAAGAATATGAATTGGTCCGGCAAGTTCATCAGAAAGATGATTTAACCTCATTTTATAAGGAGAATTGTATGGAATGCAAATTGTATCGTTAAGTAGTTGAAAATGTTTTGTTATAAATTTTGTTTTTATCGTATCCGGATTCAACCGTTGTACCAGAACCTGACGTGAAGTAAAGAGTGGCATGGTAAAAAGTGCTTCTTTTTTCCATTCCGATGTAATTGGAATAAAACTTGCAATAATGTCATAATCTCCGCTTTTCAAATCCTCCATGCATGCTTTCAAATCACTTTGCTTGGTCATAACCAATTCAAGTCCAAGTGTATCTGCAAAAGCTTTCACAATTTCATACTGAAATCCATAAACACTGTCGCCATTGGTTGCAAATCCCAACCGGCTACTATCAGTTAAAACCGACAATCGTCCTGATTTCATGATACTGGGCAAATCGTGAATCTGACTCCTAACATGGTGATACCAAACAATTATTCCAAAAAAAATAACTAATACTGAAATTATCGTTCCTATCTGAAATCTTTTCCGCATAGATTCTTAATTATAGAAATTCCAGGAAACTCCAAGCTTTATGATGGCCGGATTGATTGGATATCCCGGCATTGAATAATAATCACCTTTCATAAACTTCTGGTTTACATGATAATACTCTACAAAGAAGCGAGTGCGTTTCAAATGCATGTTTAAATACGCATTCATTACCGGATAATTTCCGATTTCTGTTGTGGTCTGATTATAAAACTGACCAGTTGCCGGCATATAAATCGGTGCGAAATATGTAGTGTGATAACGAAGATCAACACCTAACTGAACGGTTAAAACTTTAAACCACAAATCATGAAAATACAAATTATGAAATAATGTTAGCATAGGTAATGGTAACACACTTTTATGTGAACTAAGTTGATAAACAACATTATTCTCAAGTGTAAACTTTCCTAAATGAAAATCTTGTTTAAGATTCGCTGCCAATACTTGAACATTTCCTGCATATTGTTCGGGCAAGGCATCGGTATTGAAATAAATATATTGAGTTACATTTTCAACAGAAACATTTAAAGAGAACGAACGAGTTGGTATGGCAAAAGTTCCACCAACATGTGTACGATATGTTTTAGCAAAATTATTTTCCCAACGAAAGTGATTAGACTGGTAATTTTGGAGGAAAAACGACGGTTCGTCACTTCGAATAAATCCATTTGCTTTCAGTAAAATGCTGTCTTTCCACAATTTGAAATTACCACCCACATTCGCTTTCAGCAAAAAATCTCCGGCTTTAAATCCAAGCAATGTCACTTCACCCAACACATTATAGCGAAAACGTTGACCTTGTTGTTTCGATAAAACACCACCCACTTTCGTGTTTGATTCGAATTTAAGGTTCAATAAGTTATCCTGAACATAAACATATCGTTGAATTTCATTTTCAATAAAACCTGACAAGCCGAATTTCATCCATTTATTAAATTCTTCATCGAGACTAATAGATAAATTATTTGTAATCGTCTGTAACAAAGTTGTATCATTTGTTTGATTTCCAAGTCCATATGTATTTTTATAAAAAGCAGTATCAACGCTGTTTTCATAATAGCGTTTTCGTGCATCTTCAAACTTAAAAGTATGAGCGAATCGTGTAACCGGAACATATACCATACGTACCGAATCTGGATTAATTCGAATCGGTCTTTCAATACCAACCGAATACTGGTGGTTGTAATACAGCAAGTTATACTTATAATTTGAATAACCATTTATATTGACAGGAATATCTTTTGTTGCTATTCCTATCGGATTGATTCCATCTTCCGTATTTTGCAATCCTCCATTTTCGAAATTACTGAGATCATTAGTTGAAATTAAACCTGTAGCAGTATAATGAATTCCGTTGTAGCTTCCAAACAAAGAGCCTGCAAACCGCTGAACTGCCTGATTATTATATTCACCGGGCGAATACAGGTAATCCAGGGTCGTTCCGAAATTTAATCTTTTATTGGCATTAGCCGTAAAAATAAACTTAATATCGTCTTCAGCCCGGAAAGTTGAACCACCGGTAATATAATCCAGATTGCTATAAGGCGTCTTCGTATTATAAAAAGTTGCATTAGGCAAATTCATTATATAAGGGAAGTACGCATTTGAAAATATAAAATCCGTATTTTCCGGACGGTCGAAATATAATTTTGACTGAATGGGCGAACCAAGATTTCCATTGAATGAATTTGAAATGCTAAAGCGGTCAATTGGGTTACGTTCCTGAAAGTTAAGTGGCACTGTATCAACGGGGATAGAATCGGCAACGGCAAACGGCTCCGTAACACGCCAGGTCTTAACATAAGGGTATTTAGGCCGGGTTTGCGCCTGCAACATAGCAATAATTACAAAAAATAGAAAAAATATGATTAGCTTTTTCACCCGTAAAAAGTATGAATATAAAACATTTATTCCCATTGAGTAGTAGTATACTAATTGAAATTTACACGTTTGCAAAGATACAAAAATTTATTGTCGGAGCAGAAACTTAACGTTATAAAAACTAAAACTCATTTCGGATACAGATAGAGACATACAGTCTTTATTGCATAATAAAAAACAAATAGTTCAAACAAACTTTTTTCTTCAAATGAATCGAATACATGTCTGCTTTCAAATTGAAAGCAGTTGTGTTTCTTCCAATATATTTAAAAATATTTTATTTAAAAATGATTCAAATAATAAATCTAGTAAAATGCTTATAATAAGGAATTTGTCACAATAGAAGTAGTTGCCAAAAACTTTTTCGAAAAAATAATATAAAAAATATCGGAAAAAATTTGATTATGACAAATAAATGTTTTAAACTTGCAGTGAAATCAAAACGATAGCAAATCAAGCCTTAAAACAAGCAATTTAAGAATACGTTTTATACTAAATCACTGTATTTACTACCTATGCTTTCAATTTGTTACTTACTTCTTTAAAATTAGCGCAGACTTATTAAAATTCTTTGAAAATAATACAATAATTTCACATCTAACACGCAACGAATATGAATATCGAAAAAATTATGCAGTCGCTTCAAGCAAAACATCCGGGCGAAAATGAATATTTACAGGCAGTCAGCGAAGTATTGATGACCATTGAGGAAGTTTACAACCAGCATCCTGAATTTGAGAAAGCTAAAATTGCCGAACGTTTGGTTGAACCAGATCGGATTTTTACATTCAAAGTATCTTGGGTTGATGACCGCGGCGAAGTTCAGACGAATCTGGGGTATCGCATTCAATTTAATAATGCAATCGGCCCATACAAAGGTGGTTTGCGCTTTCACCCTTCGGTAAATCTTTCTATTCTTAAATTCCTCGGTTTCGAACAGATATTTAAAAATGCGTTAACAACTTTGCCAATGGGCGGAGCAAAAGGCGGGTCAGACTTTAATCCGAAAGGAAAATCTGATACAGAAGTGATGCGGTTTTGTCAGGCTTTTATGTTAGAGCTTTGGCCTTACATTGGTCCGGAAACTGACGTTCCAGCTGGCGATATAGGTGTTGGTGGTCGTGAAATTGGTTATTTATACGGTATGTATCGCAAACTTGCCCGCGAAAATACGGGAGTTTTAACTGGAAAAAATCTTGAATTCGGTGGTTCACTTGTCCGCCCAGAAGCAACTGGTTTCGGTGGTTTGTATTTCGTAAAACAAATGCTTGAGACCGCGGGAATGAGCATTCTGGGAAAAACAATTGCTATTTCCGGATTTGGAAATGTTGCTTGGGGTGCAGCTTTGAAAGCAACCGAAATGGGCGCAAAAGTGGTTTCAATTTCTGGCCCTGATGGATACATTTATGATGAAAATGGAATCTCGGGCGAAAAAATCGAATATCTTCTTGAACTTCGTGCAACTTGTAACGATATTGTTTCTCCGTATGCTGAAAAATTCGGAGCTGTATTTGTTGCCGATCGTAGACCATGGGAATTGAAAGTGGATATTGCTTTACCTTGCGCCACTCAGAATGAATTAAACGATGAAGATGCTAAACATCTGATTGAAAATGGAGTGATTTGTGTAGGTGAAATCTCGAACATGGGTTGTACGCCTGAGGCAATTGACATGTTGATTAAAAATAAAATTATGTATGGTCCCGGTAAAGCTGTAAATGCCGGCGGAGTAGCAACTTCAGGACTTGAAATGACTCAAAATGCAATGCATCTTTCATGGACTGCTCCTGAAGTTGATGCGAAACTACACCAGATTATGAGCGAAATACATACACAATGCGTTCGTTACGGTCGTGAAGCAGATGGATATATTAACTATATGAAGGGTGCAAATGTGGCCGGATTCCTAAAAGTTGCTAAAGCGATGCTTGCACAGGGAATTGTATAGAAAGATTTGAAAGTTTTTAGAATAAGCTCAGAACAATTAAAATAGACCCAAATGTTCTCAAACAGAAACGGACTTACCATAAAGGTAAGTCCGTTTTTATATTGTTTCAATTATTTCTTTAAACCGCTTTAAAACTCATATCCAGGCTTTTAACAGAATGAGTCAATGCACCGACTGATATAAAATCTACACCGCATTCGGCATATTGTTTCAAAGTTGCAAAGGTGATTCCGCCAGAAGATTCAGTTTCGTATTTCCCGTCAATAATTTCAACTGCTTTACGTGTATTTTCTGGGGTAAAATTATCAAGCATAATCCGGTCAACACCGCCAACTGCAATCACCTGAGCCAGTTCGTCAAAATTTCGTACTTCAATTTCAATTTTCAGGTCTTTTCCTTTTTCTTTCAAGTAATTTTTTGCTCGAAGAATAGCTTTATCAATTCCACCGGCAAAGTCGACATGATTATCTTTCAATAAAATCATATCATACAGTCCGATTCGATGATTCACACCGCCACCAATTTTTACTGCTTCTTTCTCTAAAAGTCGAAGTCCGGGGGTGGTTTTTCGTGTATCTAAAACTCTTGTTTTTGTACCTTCCAATGCTTTTACATATTCACGCGTCCGCGTCGCAATGCCACTCATTCGTTGCATAATGTTGAGCATCAAACGTTCGGTTTGTAAAAGCGATTGAATTTTCCCTTCAACAACAAAAGCAATATCGCCGACTTTAACTTCAGCGCCATCGTGGATAAAAACTGTCATCTTTAATTCCGGATCAAAAGTCCTGAAAATTTCACGGGCAACTTCAACACCGGCTAAAATACCATTTTCCTTGATAATTAATTGAGACTTTCCTAATGCAGTTGCAGGAATGCAAGAAAGTGTTGTGTGGTCGCCATCGCCTATATCTTCGGCAAACCACAATGAAATAAGCTGTTCGAAATCGTTAGTCATTGGAAGGTTCTATTCTGAGTTGTTGAATTTCATTATTTCGGGTCAAAACATATACGCGAAAATTGCCGGAAGAAGTTTTTAAAGTTCCTATCGCAAAACTGGCTGCATCTTTATTTCCCTTGTGAAGCAACTGAAAATCATTGACTTTATTTTTTCTGAAAAAATCCGCAATAATTCCGCTTGCCTGTTGTTTACTGAAAACGTCGTTTTTATTTTCGATTACTAATTCAACATTTGCATTCAAAAACGCAGAAAGTTGACCTGCATTTCCTTTAACAAGTGCAGAAATTACTTCAGATGGAACTTCGGAATTTTGTGCTTGAATCAAAGGAATCGCAAAAAACAGACTGAAGCTGATTAGAATTAATTTGATTGTTTTCATTTTGAATTTTATTTTTTTTGCAAAAACATTTATAATTTTGAATAATTTCTCGTTAAAAAATGCCATATTTGCATCTGATTAGAAATCAATATGCAAAAGTACATTAATTAAATCGTTGCAGCCAAATTTTTTGACTACTTTCTATTTCTAACAAATAACAAGCCAGACTTGTTTGAAATGCTAAATAAATGAAAATAATACTATTGACTGTAGGAAAAACAAACGATATCAATCTGATTAAACTAGTTGAAGAATACCAAAACCGCCTGAAATTTTATATTCCTTTTGAGTCGGTGGTAATTCCTGAATTAAAGAATACAAAAAATCTCTCCGTTGCTGAACAGCAGGAAAAGGAAGCAGATTTGATTCTGAAACAGATTGAAACAACTGATGATATCGTTTTGCTCGACGACAAAGGTAAACTATTTACTTCAGTTGGTTTTTCAGAATTTCTGGCGAAAAAAATGCTGGCATCCTATAAACGCACGGTTTTTGTAGTTGGCGGACCATACGGTTTTTCGGAGCGAATTTACCAACGTGCAAACAGTAAACTTTCGCTTTCAGCCATGACATTTTCCCATCAAATGGTACGACTAATTTTTGTTGAACAACTTTACCGGGCTATGACAATTTTAAAAGGTGAACCTTATCATCATGAATAGTACTAAAAAACTAAACCGAATTTTATTTATCACAATGCTGATTGCAATTGTGGGCGGTTTGGTATGTACTTATTTTTATGATATATCTCCATCAAATGCCATCCGGATGGATGAATTTAGAACAGAACTGACTCAAAAAGAAGCCGAAGCAAATAAAACTACCGAAGATTTTAAACAAATCATTATTCATTCGTCTGTAGATTCGTTGATTCATTATCCGATTCGGGGAAATGATATTTCTTATTATGTTTTTAATAAAAACAATTTGGTTTTCTGGACGGATAATCAATTGGATATAACCAATATATCATCGTCTGAATTTCCTGTCTGGCAATTTGAGCAACTCCCGAATGCCTATTGTCTGGTTCGTTCAAACACATTTGACGATATAAAAATCATTTCGGTAATTAAAATTAAAAACAACTATCCGTAGGAGAATGAAGAACTTGTAAATAGTTATGCGAAAGGATTTCATCTTGACAAACATATTCAACTGATTTCAGGACATGAAACCGATAAACTGGCAGCATCGGATGTCGAAGGAAGTTATTTATTTTCTTTTGTTGAGCCAAAAGTTCCAATTTATAACGAAACGTGGGCAACTATTGGTTTAATTGCCTATTCGCTGGCATTTTTCATTTTCTTTTTGCTCTATACCCGTTCGTCACTTATATTAGAAAAAAAGCACATTCAATTCAAAACATTTATAATTCTTGCAATTGCAGTTGGAATTGCAGTTGGATTGTGTTTGTATTTCAATGTACCATCTCTCCTATTCCTGAATAAATTTTTTACTCCTTTTCAATATGCTTCGAATACATTTTTATCGTCCATAATTCACTTGACGGTAGCTTCAGTGTATTTTTTAGCTACGATTTATTTACTGAAATTTTATGTGAAATCCAGTTATTCTACATCACTGATAAAAAAAACATTAAAACAATCGGCATTTGCAATCTGTTATTTAATCATTTTTTACCTGCTCAGCGGACTGATTTATCATTCAAGTATCCAGTTAAGCATTCTTCATTTCAGTGATTTCTCATTTATAAGCATTTGGGTTCACTTTTTAATTTTACTCTGGGGAATTGGTCTGGCTTTGTTATTTTTCAAAACTCATCATTCTTCGAATCGAAAAATACTGATTAAAACTGAGATCGGAATTGATCTTGCTTTGTCGGCTTTACTTATTATTCTCTTTCTTATTTTTTCACCTGAAAATGCATTTCGGGTTAGTTTTTGGTTTATAGTTATCTGGCTGATTTTATATTTGCCGGCACTTTTTCCAAAGCGTAAGAGCATTTACTTCATCATGGCTTTTTGGTTAGTTGTTTTCACGGCATTCATAGTGTGGAATAGTTTTGTTATAAATGCTAATACTAAATTTGACAAATACAAGATTCTCGCTCAAAACATCTCTATTAACGGTAATACAGAGAATGACCGAATGGCAGAAATTCTGTTGGAAGAATTGGATATCCAAATCAGAAAAGACAAGAAAATCAACAAGTTAATATTGAAAACCGATTCGTTATCTGAAGCTAACAATTATTTGAATTCGAAATATCTGCGAGGTTTTTGGAATAAATATGATATGCGTTTGAATGTTGCAATATTGCACTCCGACCTTTATAATCAATATAATCAGTTTGTCACAACAACTGGGAAACAGATAAAAAACACTCACTTTTACAGCGTTCCTACGAATGAAAATAATATGTCGTATATCGGCGTTTTTCCTGTGAAACCAACGTATACAGACTCACTGGAATATTATATGGAGTTTTATCCGCGTAGGAATTTCAAAAGTTACAGTTTCCCCAATCTTCTGATTTCATCGATACCTGACATTCAATCGCAACTGAATATTTCAATTGCCAAATACGAACATCAAAGATTGGTATATTCTTCTGGTGGAATAGAATATCCAAGTACAAGCAATTGGATTCAAAAACACAAGACTGATTTTTTCAGGTATATAAGTAACAATCACGTACAATATATATATGCCCCGAACAAATCATCTTATATTATTATAACCGAACAGCAAAAGTATATTCCTGTTAACTATTTTCTCTATTTTGCTTATACTTTTTTGGCTTATTTCTCACTCTGTTGGTTGTTGATTTGGGTATTTAAATTTGTTCAACAAAAACAGAATTACCGACTTGGTTTAACAGCTAAGTTCCAGTATGCATTTTTACTTTTGCTGATAATCAGTTTTCTAGGGATTTTTTATGTCTCCGTAAATTTTATTCAAAAAAAATATCAGGATGAACAGATTGCAAATCTTGAAAGCAAAAAAGGTTATATTCAAAAAGCATTGCAGGATATTTATTACTGGAATCAGGATTTGAATGCATCAAACTCGCAGAATCTTGATTTCGACCTGCAAGATCTCTCCTACACGTATCATACTGACATTCATATTTATGACAATCAGGGCTTTCTCGTCGGAAGTTCACAACCTTTAATTTTCAACAAAAGCCTTATCAGCAAACGAATTTCACCGGTGCCAATTTTTACGCTCAATGCAAATGTGAATCAGTATGAACATATCGGTACTTTAAAATACCTGACCGGATATACCGATTTTTACAATGGAGATTATTTACAAATTGGCTATATTGCTGTTCCACAATTTTTCAGTCAGGATGAAATTAAAAATGAAATTGAAGGTTTTCTGGCGGTAATCATTCATATTTATCTTATCATCATTATTCTCGCGATACTGTTGAGTCTGTTTATCGGGAAGCAACTTTCAGCACCACTCGAGATGATTGAAAATAAGCTGAAAGAAATGAGTTTAGGTCGAAGAAACGAAAAGATTGATTATACGTTGAATGACGAAATCGGACAACTGGTTATTCAATACAACCGCACTGTTGATGAGTTGGAACTAAGCGCACAGTTACTCGCAAAATCTGAACGTGAATCAGCCTGGAAGTCGATGGCACGGCAGGTTGCTCATGAAATTAACAATCCGTTGACTCCAATGAAGCTGACCATTCAGCAACTTCAACGCACAAAAAATATGAACGATGCAGGTTTTGATGCTTATTTCACCAAATCGACTGCCATGTTGATTGAACAAATTGATAATCTTTCGAGAATTGCAGGTACGTTTTCAAATTTTGCCCGTATGCCTGAAGCAAATTTCGAACGGGTTGATATTGCGGCACGATTGTATTCAGTGTATCAGCTGTTTTCTAACAATTATGTAAATGCAAAACTAGCTTATTCCGGTTTGGAAAGGGATGTTTTTGTGTATGCTGATCCTGAGCAACTGGTTCAGGTATTTAATAATTTACTGAAAAATGCTATTCAATCCATTCCCGAAGAACTTATCGGAATTATTGGAATCAATTTATTTCAAAATGAAAACGACGTAATTATAGAAATTTCCGACAACGGAAATGGAATTCCAGAAGAAATTCAAAACAAATTGTTTGTTCCAAACTTCACTACTAAATCCACAGGCATGGGATTGGGGCTGGCAATATCAAAAAATATCATTGAACTTTCGGGAGGTACTATCACATTTATTTCAAAATTAAATGAAGGAACGACTTTCAGAATTATCATACCAAAAGCAAAATAAATTTCAAACCACTTCCTTTTTGTTATTTAACTTCATTATTTCAAGATTATCAGCAATATATTGGTTTGCGGCATTGTAACCATATTGATAAATTTTTTGATAAGCATCAAAGCTAAATTCATGGAATTCTTCAATGGCTTTGGGTTCGATAATAAACTTGCATAAATCGCGACCTTCCTTCGAATTTTGATGTTGCATAGCTCTGATAGAATAAGCAATCGTGTCAATCGGCTTTTTTAATTCTGTGGGAGGAATATGTGGAATTACATCTACTCCAATAATATTGTGACAATATTTTTCAATTCCCTGAGCTGGCAAATTGTTTAATAATCCACCATCAACATAAAAGTTTTCATCGCTTTTTATCGTTTCAAAAATGCCGGGAATACTGGCCGATGCTGCGACCCATTTGTCCAGTTCATTTCCCGATTCTATAATTTCCCATTTGGCAGTATTTAGATTAACTACGCAGATATATAACTTTTTCTTTAATTGTTCAAAATTGTTGTGTGGAATTAATTCAATAACCAACGAACGTAGCATTTCGTGAGAAGATAATCCCGATTTTAGAAAGCTAGGATGAAAAGTCATTACTTTAGTAATTTTATATAATTTGTCATCCTTGATCATTTGCAACATTTCTTTAGGGGTAAAATCAGCCGCGTAAAGCATCCCAATAATAGCTCCCATACTCGAACCAACAACATGAGTTGGAAAAATTCCATGATCTTCGAGCGACTGAATTACGCCAATATGAGCAAAACCCAAAGCACCACCTCCACTTAAACATAGTCCGAGTGTGTCATTAGCAGTTGAAAAATTGAATAAATCTTTGATCATTTTCATGGGTTTTCTGGTTTTATGTTTGAAATCAAATTTATCAGGTCTTTATTTGTTAATGGAATGAAAACTTATTAAATTAAATTCAGTTTAAAGGATAAATTGACTTATTTTTGTCTGATATATAATTGTATTGAATGATATCCTGATTTTCATGTTAAAAGCTCTGAAAACACGGACAAATGTAATCATTCCTATTTAAATAATTTTAATATGAAACGTTTAAATCTTATTTTCGCCTTAACACTGTGTTTTAATTTTTCATTTGCAAGCTTATTATATGATATTACAGATGGAAATTTCAAAATCAAAAGCATTGAAACACCAACATCAATGGTCGATGGCGAAAATTATACTCTTTTGGTCAACAATAAAGCGGTAGTAAAATATAATTATAAAACTGGTGCTACAGTTGATACTATTTTCAGCGTGAGCCGACTGAAAAACCCGGCTATAAAAAGTATTTCAGGCTACGAATTTAGTCCAAATGAATTAAAACTATTGGTTTACACAAACGTAAAAAAACGATACAGACGTACTTTCACAGCGGATTATTATGTGTATGATATTAAACGGAATGAAATTGAAACTTTGTCTGACAACGGATCGCAAGAAGTTCCGCTTTTTTCACCGGACAGCCGATACATTGCTTTTGCACGTGAAAACAATCTGTATATGAAAAAACTTGATTTCAATACTGAAATACCGATCACAAAAGACGGACAAAAAGAAAATATTATCAACGGAACGCCTGATTGGGTTTATGAAGAAGAATTTAAAGCCACGCGTTATTTCGTTTGGAGTCCTGACAGCAAACTGCTGGCATTTGTAAAGTTCAATGAATCGAAGGTGCCTCAATTTGCTTTTCAACTCTATAAAGATACATCGAATGATAGTACTCAATTGACTTTATATCCTGGTTTTGTTAAGTTTAAATACCCAAAAGCCGGTGAGAATAATTCCAAAGTCAGTGTTTGTGTGTATGACGATTTTTATAAATCAATCAAAACCATACAACTACCTGATGCCGATCAGGATTTTTATATTCCATGCATAAAATTTACAAATTTGCCTGACCAACTGGCTATTTTTAAGCTGAACCGTAATCAGAACCAGTTGGATATGTTATTCACCAATCCAAAATCGTTAATTTCAAAACTGATTCTTCGTCAAACCGATAAAAATTATGTTGATTTTGAAAATATCGATTTTACTCAATTTACGGGTGATAATGAGTATTTTATTAACGTGAACGAACTGGATGGTTACCGCCATATCTATCAATATCGAATGAACGGAACGTTGGTAAAACAACTTACCAAAGGAAACTGGGATGTGACGAAAGTATACGGATTTGATGAAAAAAAACAAATCCTGTTTTATCAGTCTGCCGAAATTTCGCCCATTGGACGTGATGTGTATTCAATTGATTCAAAAGGGAAAAAAGTAAGACTGACTGATGGTAAAGGAACTCATGATGCGGATTTTAATTCGACATTGACTTATTTTGTCGATAATGCTTCACGTGCTGAAATACCGAATATTCTGACTTTGAGATCAAGTACGGGTACATCGGTTCGCGTAATTGAAAACAATGCAGGAATTGCCAAAAAATTTGCTGCATTGAATCTTCCTCATAAAGAATTTTTCAACTTCACAACCTCCGAGAATGTAAAATTAAACGCTTGGGTTTTGAAACCGACCAATTTTGATTCCAATAAAAAATATCCGGTACTTTTGGTTCAATACAGCGGACCTGATTCACAACAAGTGCTTGACAGTTGGAAAATTGACTGGGAATATTATCTGGTGACTCAGGGATATGTTGTTGCCTGCGTTGATGGTCGCGGAACAGGTGCAAGAGGTTCCAATTTCAGGAAATGCACGTATGAACATCTTGGAAAACTGGAAACAATAGATCAGATTGAAGCAGCTAAATACTTTGGAAATCAATCCTATATTGACAAAGACAGAATCGGAATCTGGGGTTGGAGTTATGGCGGTTATATGACTTTGATGGCCATGAGCGCCGGTGAAAAAGTATTTAAAGCCGGAATTGCCGTTGCACCCGTAACTGACTGGCGACTTTACAATACTGCATATACCGAACGGTTTATGCGTCGTCCTCAGGAAAATTTCAAAGGCTATGATGAAAGTTCAGCATTGCTTCGGGCTGACAAATTACAGGGCAGTCTTCTCATTGTTCACGGAACTGCCGATGATAACGTTCATACGCAAAATACCATGTTGTATATTGATAAACTGGTAGCCGCTGACAAACAATTCGAGATGCAACTTTATACTGATAAAAATCACAGCATTCTTGGGAAACAAACACGACGTCATTTATATACGAGAATGAGCGAATTTTTATTTAAAAATTTATAAGAAACGGTTTGTTCTTTTTGATAAAATTACTATCTTTACACGCTTTTTTGAACGTTTTGTCAGGAAAGACCTTAAAAAACATTGAATTCTTATTTAAACTGATCATAAATTTATAAACTATCAAACTTAAAATTATTCACATGAACAAACAACAACAATCAAAATCTTACGTCTTGCCTATTGCAATGATGTTTGCCCTTTTTGCAATGATTTCCTTTGTAACGGGGTTTTCAAACCCATTTGGAGTAATTGTAAAAAATCAATTTGCAGCTTCTAATTTCATGTCCCAATTAGGAACTTTTGCCAATTTTATAGCATACGCTTTCATGGGAATTCCTTCCGGACTACTGCTTAGACGAATTGGTTACAAAAAAACAGCATTACTTGCAATTATTGTAGGTTTTCTCGGTGTAGGAATCATGTTTTTATCTGGAATTTTTCAAAGCTTTGAAGTCTACTTAGCAGGTGCTTTCGTGGCTGGTTTTTCTATGTGTATGTTGAATACAGTTGTAAATCCAATGCTTAACACATTAGGTGGTGGAGGTAAAAAAGGAAACCAGTTAATTCAATTCGGTGGATCAGTTAACTCTCTGTCAGCAACTATTGTACCGGTTCTTATCGGCTACCTGATTGGTGATGTGGCACACGCCTCTATTGATAAAGCCAATCCTGCATTGTTCATAGCTTTAGGCATTTTTGCTTTGGCATTTATCGTTTTAATCTTTGTAAATATCCCTGAACCTCATGTTGAAGTGTTCAAAGAAAAAAAGGAAAAAGACAAACACTCTCCATTATCATTTCGTCATTTTATTTTAGGTGCAATTGCGATTTTCATTTATGTTGGTGTTGAAGTGGGAATTCCAAACTTTATCAATTTATTTATGACATCGACCGATAAAGGAGCATTAGGAATGGATACTACAGTAGCCGGTGCTGTTGTTGGTACTTATTGGTTTTTAATGATGATTGGCCGTATTTTTGGTGGTATTATAGGAGGGAAAGTGTCTCCTAAAGCCATGTTGACGGTTGTATCTGCTCTTGCTGCACTTTTAGTTGTTATAGCCATTTATACACCTGTAACAACTACGATTGATATGCCGGTATTTAAATCTGATATTTCTTTAGGTTTTGCAAATGTTCCATTAAGTATTTTCCTCTTTGTTTTATGTGGTTTATGTACTTCAGTAATGTGGGGAGGAATATTCAATCTGGCAGTTGAAGGTTTAGGAAAGAAATATACTGCAATGGGATCTGGTATTTTTATGGTAATGGTTTGTGGTGGCGGAATCCTGCCATTAATACAAGGACAGTTTGCCGATATGTTTAATTACATTTCAAGTTACTGGGTAATATTTGCAGGTTGTGCATACATGTTGTTCTATGCCCTTATTGGCTCGAAAAATGTAAACACAGATATTCCTGTTGAATAAATATATTCTGAAGAATTTGAAGGTTTGAAAACATTGATGTTTTAATCAAACCTGAACGAATCAGACTTTCAAATTCTCCAACTTTATAATCTTAATAATCTTTACAAACTTTCAAATTAAATAATCTTATGGAAAAACCTTATGTTATAGGCATGGATATGGGTGGTACAAACACTGTATTTGGTGTTGTTGATGCTCGTGGAAACGTTGTCGCAAAAAGTGCCATCAAAACATCAACTCATCCTGATGACGTCAACTTGTATATCAACGATATTTATGTTGAAATGATGAAATTAATAGATGCTGTAGGAGGAGTTGAAAAAATTAAAGGTATTGGAATCGGAGCACCTAACGGTAATTATTATACCGGAAATATTGAATTTGCACCGAATTTACCCTGGAAAGGTGTAATTCCTTTTGCAAATCTTATGGCAGATAAATTCGGCATTCCAGCTGCTCTGACAAATGATGCCAATGCAGCCGCAGTTGGTGAAATGATTTATGGAGTTGCACGTGGAATGAAAGACTTCATTATGATTACACTTGGAACTGGTGTTGGAAGTGGTATTGTGATTGACGGGAAAGTGGTTTACGGTCATGATGGCTTTGCCGGTGAATTAGGTCACGTAAATATAATGCGTAACAACGGAAGACTTTGTGGTTGTGGACGAACAGGTTGTCTCGAAGCTTATGCTTCAGCTACCGGTGTGGCACGCTCAGCTCGGGAAATTCTCGAGACAAGTACAAAAGATAGTCTGCTTCGCAATATTCCGATGGATGACATAACTTCAAAAGACGTATTTGATGCAGCCATGGGAGGCGATGAAGTTGCAAAAGAAATTTTCCAGTTTACCGGAAAAATCTTAGGTGAAGCATTCTCAGATTTCATTGCATTTAGTGCTCCGGAAGCAATTATACTTTTTGGCGGGTTATCAAAAGCCGGTGATTTAATTATGAATCCGATTATTGAAAATATGGAGAAAAATGTTTTGAATATCTGGAAAAATAAAGTGAAAGTTTTGTTCTCGGAACTAAAAGAAGCTGATGCAGCCGTTTTGGGTGCAAGTGCTTTGGCTTGGGAGATATAATTTTGAAATACAATCACAAAAAAACCTTTGAACAAAATGTTCAAAGGTTTTTTTGTGAAATAATTTATTGATTAAGCGTTCTTAGCTTTAATTATAATTGCTTTAAAGGCTTCCGGATGATTCATGGCTAAATCTGCCAATACTTTACGGTTCATTTCGATACCCGCTGCGTGTAAAGCGCCCATTAATTTTGAATACGACATACCTTCCAAACGTGCAGCAGCGTTTATACGTTGAATCCACAAAGCACGGAAATTGCGTTTTTTGTTTTTACGGTCACGATAAGCGTATTGCAAACCTTTTTCCCATGTGTTTTTGGCTACGGTCCACACATTACGACGACCTCCGAAATAACCTCTGGTGAGGCTTAAAATTCTTTTTCTTCTTTTACGTGAAGCAACGTGGTTTACTGATCTTGGCATAATTAAATGATTTGTGAATGTTAGCGTCGCTTTTTACAGCGAACTTGAGGCTAAAGGCATTCTGATTTTGACTAAGAAAATTTGAATTTAAAATTAAATAATGACTATTTCAAGCAAAGCATTTCTTTAACGTTGGTCAAATCGGTCTTGTGAACAAGTCCCATGTGAGTGAGGTTACGTTTTTGCTTTTTTGTTTTTTTAGTCAAAATGTGACTTTTAAAAGCATGTTTTCTTTTAATCTTTCCTGTTCCGGTAAGGGTAAACCTTTTTTTTGCACCGGAGATAGTTTTCATTTTTGGCATTTTTACTTATATTTAATTGTATAGAATTCGAATTTAAGTGACTGCTTATTTCAATTTTTTTGGTGAAAACATGATAATCATGCGTTTTCCTTCTAATTGTGGCAATTGGTCTACTTTTGCATAATCTTCCAAAGCGCTGGCGAAACGAAGTAATAAAACCTCACCTTGTTCTTTAAAAAGAATGGATCGCCCCTTGAAAAATACGTATGCTTTCACTTTGCAGCCTTCTTTCAAAAAACCCTGAGCATGTTTCAATTTAAAATTGTAATCATGATCATCAGTTTGAGGTCCGAAGCGAATTTCTTTCAAAATTACTTTTGAAGTCTTAGCCTTAGCTTCTTTCTCCTTTTTTTTAAGCTGGTACAAAAACTTTTGATAATCAACAATTCTACAAACCGGCGGCACAGCACTTGGTGAAATTTCTACCAAATCTAATTCGAGTTGATCTGCAATTCGCATGGCTTCATCATAAGG